>JAAZLQ010000189.1 GCA_012799255.1 Bacillota bacterium | reverse complement strand
GCGTTAATCTCCTTCTTCGAATATATTCTGACAAACCAATTCCTGATAAGAAAGAAAACATCCTTTTAAAATGATACACTGAGCAGCAAGCAATTTTCGACACTTCTCTATAATCAATATCATCAGTTAAGTGCTCCTCAATGTATACCATTGCATTATTCATACTAGTTAACGAATCCATAAAACAACCTCCTTCCATCATCAATATTATCAAAGGATGCGCTTGTCCATCTGACAATCTGTGCACAGTATAGTCGACTATCTACTATGTTTAAATTATCAATTACCTTCTTTCTCTCGATATTTGAGACATTACCAATTGCATTTACAGTTACAATTCATATTGTCGGAGACATTGTAAATGCATTCAACCCAGCTTCTTTTTTGAACCCGTCGAATTTGACGGGTTTAAAAATTGGATTATATAAACTTTCCCATACGGTTGACGCGCTATCTGCATTTAATGAAATACGTCCTTTGGGTGTTCGTATAATATTTCAGGAGGAGGGAATTGATTCCGATAACCTTGAAGCTTCTCTGATGCTATCTGTTGCTACATCTCTTGCCAGGCAGAAAATGAATCACGCAATGACAATATCAATATGGGAATCCAGTTCGGCGCTATGTCGGGGACATCAAAGCTTTACTCAAAAAAGCGCTTTGGCTACGACCATGACAAAGACGGCAATCTGCTCATCAAGGAGTCAGAAGCATCAGCTGTTCGGTTGATTTTTGAAAGCTATCTGGCAGGATACAGCATTTTAGGCCTGCGTAAGCTATTACTTGAAAAAGGAATCAACTCTCAGACAAACAAAATATTATGGTGCAAACAGTCTATCGAGATGATTCTAAATAATTATAAATATACCGGAGACTCTATAATACTTGACCCTGAGAAGCCTTTCCATATCACAGAGCTTCGAAAAGCTATCGATGCGATCATTGTTTCGGTCAACAGCTTTGATTCATCATCTACTTTTGATATCCCGACTGTAACATGGCTCCCAATCGGGACAGGGCGTCCAAGGGCCGATGTGATGCAGCAGATTCAAAACCTGATCTTAACGCTTTAAGTGACATACAAAATACAGCGCTCTCATAATTTGCGGGGGCGCTTTTCTATACACAAATTTATAAAATGGAGGTAATTTAAATGAAAGAAATTTGGAATTGGATACAAGTAGCTTTTGCTGCTGTCGGTGCCTTCCTTGGATGGTTTTTAGGCGGGCAGGACGGATTTCTTTATGCTCTATTAGCCTTTGTCGCCATAGATTATATAACAGGAGTACTTTGTGCCATTGTAGATAAAAAGCAGTCCAGTGAAATAGGCGCTAGAGGCATATTCAAAAAAGTTCTCATTTTCGTATTGGTGGGTGTAGCCCATATCCTAGATACGCAAATACTGGGTAGCTTCGGAGACAATGGTGGTGCTCTTCGCACAGCAGTAATCTTCTTCTACTTAAGTAATGAGGGTGTGTCTATTTTGGAGAATGCCGGGCATATCGGGCTGCCCATACCTGAAAAGCTTAAAGAGGTTCTAAGACAACTACATGGGCGTGATGAGAAAGACCCAAAGTCAGGTGACGGAATATGATTGATATAACAAAAGCAGTAACTGTGTTCATCGGCAGACGCGGTGAACACCACTTTCGCAATCTTGAATTTGATGTCTCCAGTTTATTGGATGGAACTCACCCTGGAGCTTCCTTAAACGCTATATGCAAAAGGCCTGATGGTAATGCCTATCCAGTTGTTACGACCTATGCCGACGGTGTTCTTACCTGGTCACCAAGTGCAACGGATACACAGTTTGTCGGTGTCGGTCAGCTGGAGATAAGGGTTACTTATGGTGAGGTGGTCGGAAAAAGTGTACGGATACTAACCATCGTTGAGGAGGCTCTTGCGGACGGTATAGTCGATCCACCTGAGCCACCTGCACAGGAATGGTTGAATCAAGTGCTTTCGACCTTAGCAGAACTGGATAT
>JAAZLQ010000316.1 GCA_012799255.1 Bacillota bacterium | reverse complement strand
CCACATCAATTCCAGAGGCCACGCGGATCTCCCGCTCCCGTATTTGCAATTCTACTATTTCTTTCAGATTATTGACCTCCTCGGTCAAGTTTGTGTCCGCCTCCTGGAGAATGTTGGCGCTTTGCACCCGAAACAAATAAATACCCATAGCGGTCAATAGCAAAACCACTGCCGTACTGGTAAAAATACTGATTCGCAATCCAATCTTCAGATCCCTTAATCTCAAATTCATCATACCTCAACTTCTCATGCGTTAGGAAAAAACTCTCGGTCGGCCCCTTGGCAAACCAAAATTTTTACGCCCATCTGAGGCTTCATGTTGTATAAAAAGCTTTAAATTAAGTTAAATGCTCCGAAGCCCAAACAAACCGGCGGATTGGCTTCAGTGAAATAATTAATATTTAGCTAACAAACTCCAGATTCATTTAAAGTAGTTTTGGGCAAACTATCAACCTGGCCATATTATGAACTGGAATTCCTTGCCCATTAAAAGAAAACTATCGTACAGCTTTTCTGCTTTAATTGCCCTTTTTACCGTTGGGGGACTAATGGTTATAACCACCCTTATCAACATCAACCGATCTGCAAAGGAGATGCACAACAGCCATTTGCCCGCACTTACCCGCATCAACAACCTGGAATCCTCATGGCAACAATCCATATTTTTCCTTCGAAGCTATACCCAACACAAAAACCCCGAGTACTACCAGAAAGCCCAGGAGTATTTGTCACAAACGGAGCATTGGTGCAGCATTCAAAAACAACAAGGACCCCACGAAACAAAAACACTGGCAGATTCCATCAGCAATGCCCTGCAGAAATTTAAGGCCCAAAGCCTCCAGGTAGAAGTGGCCATAATACAAATCGAACGCAACTACAACAAACTTGATTCGGCCATTGCCAACTTACAAAACTACAGCTACAACTACCTGCAGTTGCAATACCAGAAACTTAAAAACGACGTGGACAAACAGGAGCCGCCACATATCATAAAGCGAAGGGCCGACAAAATTGAGCTGATGAGTCAGATCGTTTCGACAGCTACCCAACTAAAAACAAGCATAGGCGAAGCCAACTTCAAACACAATTTCTCCTTGCTCGACAGCCTCCCTGCCTCCCTGAATTTGGTCCATAATAACTTAGCCATATTGCGCCCCATTACAACCAAAGACTACGATTTGGATGCCATGGATGCCATTGAAGATCTGACCGACATCTGTGGAGCCGCCATTAAACAGGTCATCTCCAGCTACACCACCAGCAGTCAAACCACCAATCACAACGACAGCCAAAAAGACTTGTCCCTTGTTCACAAACTGCGCAACATTACCGAACAACAAGTTTTACATCAAGCGGAAAGCTACCAAAAACAAACCCAACGCGCACAAGTCATTTGGTGGGTCATCATCCTGCTGGTAGGTGGCACAGGCGCAATACTTGCACTGAGGCTGAGCGCTTCCTTAAGCAAACCCCTCATCAATCTTGCGAAAATTTCCGCCTACCAGGAACAGGGCTATTTTCCCAAATTTGAACGACTGGCCAGAAAAGATGAAATCGGTACCTTGACCAACATCATGCAAGCGGGGCAGGAAAAAACACGAAACCTTGTCGAAAACCTGCAAAACATCGCGTCCACCATTGACCGACTGATCAACCAGCTGCACCTACGCAGTGTTAAACTGGATAAAGCCAGCTCCACTCAGTCAAATAATGCCCAGTATATAGCCAACAACCTTAATGCCATCGCCCAACTATCGGAGACCAACGCACGAAATGCAGCAAAGGGTGTTGTCGAAATTAAAAAAGCATCATCCGTTGTTGCCACCTATACCCAACAAACAAAGCACTCCCT
>JAAZLQ010000032.1 GCA_012799255.1 Bacillota bacterium | reverse complement strand
CCGCCTTTGGTATATGCGGTAAATAAACTGTGCTGTTCTTCGTCAAATGCTGATACATCAAGTGCGGACAATACAAGATAACCGCTTTGTCCTTGCAGATGTTCAGGTACGCTTACCTTGATGCCTGTATTTTCATTTGTGAATGTAATATGACCGCTTTCAACAGGCAGAGAAACGGCTGTGTTTATGACATACTGTGCAAGTGGATGAGATAAGCGGTATTGTTCGCCATCTGCCTTCGCAGAAAAGAGAGAGTATGTATATGGCTTACAGCCTGCAATTTCTTTCATAAGCCTGAATGTATGCTCGCTGTCGTTGAACTGAGCATAATCAGCAAGAATATACTTTGTAAGCTCCCAGAAGATGTATTCGTATCGGTTGAGGAAAGCTCCTGTGTTTTCTTTGGCAAGGCGAAGATGCTCCTGTACTTCAATATCAAAGTTGCTCATAACCTTCTCTTTGACATCAGTTATACATTCGTCAATCTGCTCCTGCATATCCTCTTGAAGCTTTTCAAAGGCACTTGTGATTTCCTCTTCGGTTCTGCATTCCTGGTAAATCTCCCAGATTCTGCGTTCAAAGTCGATGTTGTCAGCCTGTCCGAGGACTTCATCAGATGCACCGAATACATCGTTAAACAGGTGGAATTTCTCGCTTAAAAGATTATATACTCTGACATCGGCGAAATTACGCTTGTTTACGAAGTTTACTACTACGACATCGCTTTTCTGTCCGTATCTGTGGCATCGACCTATACGCTGCTCGATGCGCTGAGGATTCCAGGGTAAGTCGTAGTTTACAACAAGTGAGCAGAACTGCAAATTCAAACCCTCTGCTGCTGCCTCTGTAGCAATGAGAATGTCAGCATTATCTTTAAAATGGTCAACAATAGCCATTCGTTTATCAGCTGCTCTGATACCGCTTATTCTGCCAGTGAATTGATTATCGTCAAGCCATTTTTCATAAATAGCATTTGATTCTGTATCCGTATTAGAACCATTGAACACAGCAATTTTTCCTGCATATCCGTTGCTTTCAAGAAATGATTTCAGATATTTCTGCGTTCTCGTAGATTCTGTAAATATAAGAGCTTTTTTATTCGCACCAAGCACCCCAAGCTGTTCAAAGGCACTTGATAATGCTTTTAGCAATGCAGTTGCCTTAGTATCCTGAGATATATTTTCTGCCAATTCAATAAAATGCTCTATCTGAGCAATCTCTTGCTTCAGGCGTTCGATATCTACTTTTTCAGTTTCTGTTTCATTGGAATTTTCAGCATTTTCAAGCAATTCCTCATCTATATCTTCAAGTTCGTCTTCTGTAAAGAATACATCAAGGGAAAGTTGTTCTGCTTCGGAGCTGGTAAGAAGAGCTTCAAGACGTTGTTTGATTGTATGCAATGTTCCAAGTAAGGCATAAGTGGAAGATGCAAGAATTTTTCGGATAATCATAGTAGTAAGCATCTTCTGACTTACAGGGATTGCGTAAATATTATCACTGCGTAAAAACTCGGATACTTCATCATATAATTGTTGTTCAGTATCTGTTGCCATAAATTCTTGTGTTAATGATAAGCGCTTTGTATAGTTTATGTATTCTGAAACATCTTTTCGTAATGTTCGCTTATAATACGGAGATAAACGTAACTGTAAGTCGCTGTAATTCTCTTCATTAACATATTCAGCACGGAAAGAACGGCTGTCACCAAAGATGTTCTCGTCAATTACCGTCGATAAACCATACAATTCCATAAGTGAATTCTGAAAAGGAGTAGCGGTTAATAACAGTTTCTTTGTACTCTCAAAAGCATCTTTGATATTATGTGAAAGAACGCTATTCTTTTTATAAACATTACGGAGCTTGTGAGCTTCATCTATTACTGCAATATCAAAACCCACATCCGATATTTCATCCTTCTTTTTTGAAGCAAAGTTATATGAGCATATAATCACAGACTTCATTGAAAAAGGATTACTGCCATTACGAACATACTCGTTATAATTCTTAGTGTCAAGTATTTCATTCGGCAAGCCGAATTTATCTGTCAATTCATAGCTCCACTGTTTTCGAAGCGCAGCTGGACAAACAATTATAATCTTTCTTTTACCAACAGCCCAATATTGGCATATAACTAAGCCTGCCTCGACAGTTTTACCAAGACCTACTTCATCCGCCAGGATAACACCTTTGCTTAGTGGTGACTTAAAAGCAAATAAAGCAGCATCAATTTGGTGAGGATTTATATCAACAGCGGCGTTCAATAATGATTGTGCAATACAATCGATATTTCCACCTACAGATTTCTGAGATAAAAGTGTGGCATAATACTTCGCCTGGTATTTTGTAATCATTTCGATTCCTCGCTTCCTACAGCAAGATATACATTATTTATTATACCACATTTTTCGGCATTTTTCAATGAATTTCCCAAAGAATTTAAAATAAAAAACCCCTGCGCAGGAGAAGGAAGTAGGGAAGAAAACCTGCGCAAGGGTAAGCGGTCATGTGTTAATTGCTAACACATATCCGCTGTGTGAAAAGCTATTCTTTTGAATGGCAACGATTTCAGCTATAATTGTTTCTTTTAGCTGTACAACTCTATAGTAAAGTTCGCTTATGTATTGAGCATAAGAAAGCTTTCGAGTTGTTTCAACAATATCTGTTGCTAAAGCATCAAATTTTTCATTGCATTGAAGAATTTGAACGCCTTTTTCAACTTCAATTTCGCTTAATACATCGTATAACGCTTTTTTTGTTGCCTTCATCCTTGTTTTTTCATTTTTTGTCATTGAATGACCT
>JAAZLQ010000195.1 GCA_012799255.1 Bacillota bacterium | reverse complement strand
TTCAAAATAAGAAGAACCAATTTTGCAGTTTTATTATGTTCCGGAAATGAATGAAAAGGATGTCAATGCTCCACTGAAAAAGGCTTGCAGGTATATGCAAGCCTTTTTCAGTGGAGCATACGAGACTAATTTGGGATATTAGGGGGTATTATGTGATATTGTTATATTATTGATAATGTGACTTTTGAGACAAATTGGTGTTCCTGATTATTCCTGATTATTTCATAGTTTTAGGAAGATTTTAGGAAGGTGTCCCATTGAGGTTAGGAATAATGTATTATCTTTGCCATAGGTATTTAAAACACATTTTTTATGTCTACAATTTATTACATTGGCCCGGTCCTTAAGGACGGAAATGCGGGTATTTTTATCAGAGTTCAGAACAAAGAGCCTAAAATTGACATTAAAAAGAAGACTGGGCTTAGTGTCAATCCTCGTGTTTGGGATAAGAGAAACTCCAAGACTTTCTGGGATAAGTACAAGGGAAACGCTGAGATTGAGAAGTTGTTTGAGCAGCTGAAGAATATACGCAACAGCGTGGAGGGTCAGCTGGCTTTGGGTAAGGCACTGAAGAGTGAGGATGTGCAGAAGTTGATTGAGGATGTCATTTACAAGGAGGCGAAAGAGGAGGAGCAGCGCAGGAAGGAGGAGCTGCTGCGGATGAAGCTGGAGGCGGAGAAGATGACTCTGGTTAAGTACTTCCAGAAGTTTTATGATGATGCGGAATCAGGGAGGCGGGTTACTGTTAAGGGAACCCGGTACACTCATGGGTCTCTTACCAGCATCAAGCAGGCTCTGAATCATTTTCTGGATTTTGAGGGGTCTCTTAAGAAGAAGCATGATTTTGATAATGTGAACATGGACTTCTACAATGATTATATGACCTACCTCAATAATCATAACTACAGACTTAATACTATCGGCAAGAATATATGCTGGCTGAAGGCGGTCATGTCCATGGCGGAGACCGAAGGGTATCATCACAGTGCTATATATAAGGATAAGAGGTTCAAGGATACCAGAGTGGAGGCTGACTCCATTTATCTGACCAAGGAGGATCTGGATGCCATTCGGGATGTGGACCTTAGCTGTGAGCAGCCGGGTTATACGCTGGCCAGAGATATTTTCCTGATTGGCGTTTGGACAGCGCAGCGCGTTTCTGATTATAACAACCTGGACAGCAAGAATGTCAAGGAGTATAATGTGAGGACTATTGAGGATGTGGATGACCCTGACAACCCCGGCAAGACTAAGGCTATTGTTGTGGAGAAGACTAAGAAGGTGATTGAGATTGTGCAGAAGAAGACGGGTGCGAAGGTCTATATTCCCTGTTCCTCGGAGCTGCTGCAGATTCTTGAGAAGTATGATTTCAATGTGCCGCACCTTTCGGACCAGAAGGTGAATGACTATATAAAGGAGGTGGCTAAGATGGCCAAGCTTGAGGATGAGATTCGTGTGGAGTATGTGAAGGGAGGCCAGAAGCATGTGGATTTTGTTCCGAAGTGGAAGATGGTGCACACCCATACTGCCAGGCGCACGGGTGCCACGCTGATGTATCTTTCGGGGATGGATATTTACGATATTATGAAGATTACGGGCCACACTACCCCGCTTACGCTTAAACGCTATATCAAGGCTGAGGAGCTGGAGGTGGTGCAGAAGATGGTCCAGCAATATGACTACTTTGATTAGTAGCATGTGTTGATTGGCGGGCCATGTGGGCCCTTATACGATTAGTCCTTTTTACTATATACCTATTTTAATTGAAAGAGATGAACAGTATTAATGCTGCCGTTACGGAGATAGATGTATTGACCTCAGCCGCCGCTGGTGCGATGGCTGAGGTCTCTGACGCTATTGGGCGTGACGGTTTGGAGAGTGAGGATACCGGGGAGCTTAGGCACCTGGTGGAGTTTGTCATTGTGAAGACCGGTGAGATTAAGGAGCTGCTGACGCGGACTCTGGACAGCATTCTGGCGGAATGGAACGGGATAACCGGGAACGGGATGCTGGAGGGGAAGGTACGCGAGTATCTGAAGCTGGGGCTTGAGTTTCTGGAGAAGGCTGACGCATTTGACGTTAAGGTTGCTGATTGCCGGTATGACCTGAGTGCGCTGGTTGGTGAGAGCTGGTTTGCACGGGAGCTGCTTACGGTGATGTGTGACTGGAGGAAGAGTGTGGAGCCGGTGTTGGAGGCTCTGGAGAAAAACGGCGGAGTTGAGCATGGGTTGGTGGATCCTTTTGAGACGGCGGTGAGGAAACTGCGGCCATACTTTACGGGCGTGGGCTCTGAGGGCTTGAGGGCGTTGGTGATGAACGGTGTGTCTTTGGCGGCCAGGCCTAACTGGAAGCAGGACCGCAGGAAGGCGGTGATACTGGGGGAGACGCTGGGGATAAGCTGCAGGGTGATGAACCTGTCGTTTGTATTCACCAACCGTAACGGTGCTGAGCGGCCGCTGAAATACAGCAGCGACAGGCCTGACCTGGATTACAGCTGCTATGAGATTTATCCTATCCTGACTGAGTTACTGGATGGGATAAGGGAGAAAAAGAAAAGCCTTAAATAAGTCTTAAAAGCGCCATTACAGACGGACATAGGCGCTGTAATATCATCATCTTAAGGCAGGTGGAACAAAGCTGTGGCTTTTTGTTCTGCTTTTGGGTGCTATTGTATCCCACCTTATACCACCATACTTTTGCAGTGCCGGTAAAAATTGCCGGCACAGTATAGGCCTACACTGTTTTTTCTAATTCAAAACAGTGTTTTTATGGAAACATTAGAAGCAATCAAGTTATTCTTATGCGACTTGATCAAGCCAATCGTGACGGAGGCTGTGGCGGAGGCCATACCCAAGCCTGAACCTAAACAGAGTCTGCATCTGCTTACCCTGGCCCAGGCTATCAAGACTTACCCTATCTCACACTCGACTATCTACCGGTTGTTTGACCGGGGACAGCTGTCGAAGCACAAGCTGGGGAAAAGGACCGCCCTGGATGAGAGAGAACTGATGGTGCTGTACAGGAAGGAAACCCTGACCGGCACAACCGCAAGAAGAACCTCAGAAAGATACCCGTCATGAAAAAAATATCAAGAAAAACGGTGGATTGTCACACCGCGTCAATGATTAGAGTTTATTTTGCGCTCCAGCAATCAATTATGCCTACCGGTTATGTCAGAGAATGATGGTTTGATAATACCTAAATTCGATCCGGGTGCCGTCCTTGTAACCTTGTTTAAAAGAGTTTGCCCGCCTAAGACCAAAGGTGAGAGTAAGGAAGAAAGATGCAATGAGACGCGGACCGATGAGATAATGCAGAGAGATATTCCCTTGACCGACTTTGTCCGCCTGGGTGCCAGGTATATCTCCAGTCTGGAAAAGATCTGGGCTGAGAAAGATAAAAACAAGGTGAAATATCTGAAACGTGAACTGCTGCCGGCTGCAAGCATTTCAGCCACTCTGAAGACCAGGAGCTCCGGGGTGTCTCTGGAGAATAAGATTATTCAATATACCGGACTTATTGTTTTGGATTTTGACCACTTGGATGATATTGAGGAGGCCAAAGAGAAGCTGAAACAGGTGCCTTATATCTGGTACGTATCGATGTCGGCGAGCAAAAAAGGGCTTTATGCCATTGTCCTGACTGACAACAGGGACTATAAAAGACATGAGTTGTACTTTGATGCCCTGATTGATGAGGCAAAAGCTTTAGGCCTGAATCCTGATAAGCCATGCCGCGATGTTACCAGACTGAGGTTTGTATCCTATGATGAGAATCCCTACATTAACGAGAACTGTACCCCGTACCAGCTGCCGGATGACTATTACCCAGTGAAGGATGACATATACCTGCCTCCAGGGGACGGTGCCGATGAGGTGCCTGAGGGACCCGCTGCCGAGGTAACGGATGACCAGAAGCTGCATGCCGCGGAGGCTATGGAGCTGAATATGCCCCTGGGACGCAAGTTACCGTATGCGGATGCGCCCGAGAGAGCAATGTCATTTGCCAAGGAATGGGAAAGGAAGCAGATTCCGATTGACGATTTCAGGGACTGGTATGTGATGGCAT
>JAAZLQ010000372.1 GCA_012799255.1 Bacillota bacterium | reverse complement strand
GCATGAGTATACGAGAGGCAATTTTTTCCATTCTGACTTGTTGATTGGTAGCCTCTTCTTCAACACCTTCTATGAAGTAGTGTACGAGGTCCCTACCCCAAGCTTGTGCTGCTTCACCAATCTTTTGTATTGGCGACAAAAGCCGCTCTATTCCACCTAACAGACCTTCTTCGGCACCTTCAATACCTGCGTCTATGGTGTTTTTCATGCCTAGTTTAATATTAGACAGTGGTCCCTTTGGTGGAGGTGACTGACCGATAAGAAAATCGGCTACTGTTTGAGCCAGTTCCTCGGCAGATGCTTCTACTCTAGGCTTTTTATTGAGCATCCCATCTGCCCAAGTGTCAATAATCGCCTCGCCACCCTCAGTGAAATTGTGATAGGTGACTAATTGCTCCTCGATAGTGCGCCGATGACCAGTGGCCAGCATCGAGAAATCCTTATCAAGTTCACCAGATAACGCGGCGTTGTTCAAGGCATTTACACCCTCTTGATAGGACAGGAACAGAGCTTCCGCGAAAGAGATCCCAAGTTCCTCGGCAACCCTCTCTATTTTCTCGGACTCTCGATCTAGCAATAACTGGATATATCGAATCCCGTATTCGGTCTGAGCTACCCAGTTGTCTTCTAGCGACATCCCGGGAATCCAAGAGTGCAGGTTTTCTTGTCCACCAAGGCCACCGCGATTATCTACGTCACGCCTTGCTATGGGCATAGACTGTAGTGGCCCCATGGCCCCGGATTCAGGGTGCACAATGTGTGTTACGCCTTCGCCCCATTTTGCTCCCGACTCTAACCGCGCCAACAGCATCACAAGCTCCGGATCGACTTCTGCCCCAGTTATTGCGGTAAGCAATTCGATTGCTTTGCGGATGTTTTCTTCTGTCATGTCGGGAAAGTCAAGCAAATCATCAAGGGTTTTGAGCTCATCATTTAGTTCACTCATGCTCTCCGTCAGCTCGACAGCTTCAGCTTTAACAAACGTAGGCATGTTTAGCACGTCTCCGGGACGCAAAACTGTTGGACTAAGCATAGGGTTCATTTGTTTCCAGAGCGTTTCGAACTCTTCGTAGTTTTCAATTAGGTCTGAGTAATACTCCCTATAGAGCATGGGCAAGGTGTCGCCTTGTTGAACGATATAAGAGCCGCCCATCCTCTTCATTTGACTTTTTTCGTACTCTTCTATAAAGGCTTTTTCTTCCTCTGTGCCAGTCTCCTTAAAATAATCCGAAAAACTCAGCAGCCCCTCTGGTTTCTTCCCGGACAATTGCCACCAAAGTTTTTCAAAGTAACCCATTCCAGCAGTAGCCTCATCAATCATCTTTTGCCGGTACTCTTCATACTCCTCCAACTTATCCCAGTGTTCTCGCGGGATGCCAACCTTTTCTCCAAAAGCATCTCTTCCTTGTTCAAGGCCCTCAGCCAGTGCGTCTCCTAACTTAAAGCTAAGAGCGAGGTTGAACCCCATAAGTGCTCCGCCTGACCCGAAAACAGCCCCGCCAATAGCTCCCACCAGAGCAGCCACAAGGACGTTTCGCGCAAACGCTTCATAGCTGCCCTCAGCCTGCGCCTCTTTGAGTTGGATGCCAACAGTTAAGAGCCCGATTGCAAGGGGTATGCCACCAATGCCTAGTTTGCCGGCAACATTACCAAAGATACTACCAATTGCGGTTAAAATCCAGGAGGCCGCACCACTTACCAACTGTAAACTCAAGGCAATAGCCACGCCTGCGTTCCAGATGTCGCTGGTCACGCTCCAGAAATC
>JAAZLQ010000202.1 GCA_012799255.1 Bacillota bacterium | reverse complement strand
CTCCTTCTTTTGGATGACTTCCTTACCAATAATGTTAACGACATTTCCGAGGGGGTACTTGCATCTTCCCCTTTACGGCATGAGAAGAATCTTTTCATACAATCTGTTACAAAAGTTGGTGTGCTCGCTGGGATACCTGCGGGAATGGGCATCAATCAGGTATATAGATTAACTGAACTATATATTCAGGAATGCGAAAAACTTCAGTCCATAGGTGAGGTACGCTCACTATGGTATGCCATGCTGAAGGATTTCTGCCGGCGATGCGGCGAGGCGCGTCTACCTTCCGGGATCTCTACCGAGGTGTACCGTTGCCTTATGTATATCCGTTCGCATATTACGGAATCTGTAAGTATCAGCGATCTGGCAGATCATATCGGCCGGAGTGCATCATATCTTAACCACCTATTTAAGGAAGAAGTGGGTATCAGCGTCAGCAAATATATCATGAGATATAAACTGGATATTGCTAAAGAGCTTCTAGCCAATACCGACAAAACCCTGGCGGATATAAGCTTTTTTCTGGGATTTTCCAGTCAATCCTATTTCCAGAATGTATTCAAAAGAGAGTTTGGGGTTACTCCCTTGCAGTTTCGCAAAGAGGTACAGCGAAGCTGATCGAGCAAAGAAGCATGATATAGATAACTGAAATATATCAAAATATTCTTAATCAGTATTGTAAAATTAGACAAATAATTGTAATATTTTGATTTCTGGTTTGTTGCCTGTCATGTTTCCGGATTATTTTCCGGCAATCGAAGGCTCTTACAATGGCTTATATAACAGTTGCAATATCGCAAAAAGAAGAGGCTGTCGTTTTGAACTGACAGCCTTAATTTGCATATAAAATTTGAATATCAATTTTCATAATATTTTGTCCGATATTGATATACAGGGACATCAGGATGCATTAAAATAATAAAAGCACAAACCGAAAAGCAACGAAAGGAAGGTTGGAAGATGTCTGAAATTCGTTGTGATCCAGATAATTGTGAAAATCTGAAAATCGAGGAAATCAGGGTGGAAAACCTCACTTCGAACTGTGTTACAGATAAAAATCCACTGATTTCCTTTTCAATGTCTTCCGACATCCCCAATACCAGGCTGGAAAAAGCAATAATTCGCATAGGGGATTGGGAGAAAGAATCGACTGATCAGGTCTGTATTGTCTATGACGGGGTTTTAGAGCCGTTTACCGCTTATACAGTGGATATAACAGCTTATGACAACCATGGAAATACCGCAGCTGCAAGCACTTCCTTTCGCACCGGGAGGCTCAGCACACCCTGGAAAGCCAAGTGGATAACCATAAACTCATATACACCTCCGAAGGGAAATTCCCCCCTGCCCATGACTTTTAGGAAAACATTCGATATCGGGAAACCAATAAAAAGTGCATATTTAACAGCTACTGCCATTGGTATATACGAGCTGTTCCTGGGTAAGGAGCGTATAACCCGGGAATACTTTTCCCCGGGATTTACGAGTTATAAACATAACCTACAGTACAACTACTATGATGTTACGAACTATATAAATCAGAAAAACGAACTAGTAGCTGTTGTAGGTGGCGGTTGGGCGGTTGGAAGATATACCTATTCAAGTAAGAGCAGGATCACAGCCGACAGGCAGGCTTTCATGATGGAGCTCTTCCTGGAGTATGAGGATGGTTCCAGGGATGTCATTATCACAGACAAATCATGGCAGGTAACGCTTGATGGTAATTACCGCTTTGGAGATTTTTATGATGGCGAGGTTTATGATGCTAGACTAAGTTTGAATGATGCTGTATGGGCATATGCGGATGAGACCAGGCTCTCTTTTGCTCCCAATATCTCCGCTCAGTATGGCTGCAGGGTGACCGCTCATGAAAAGATGTTACCACAGGCTGTTTTTAGATCAAAAAGCGGAGAACTCATTTATGACTTCGGACAAAACTTTGCAGGGGTGATCTGCCTTGATATAGACGGGAAAGAGGGTCAAATCATTACCGTCCGTCATGCAGAGTTGCTGCATGACGGCGAACTGTTCGTTGAAAATCTTCGCACTGCGAAAGCCACTGTTACATATATCTGCAAAGACGGAAAGCAGAGCTATTCTCCGAAGCTTACATATATGGGCTTTCGCTATGCCGGTATTTCAGGAATAGATGAAGACAAAATCCATGTCTATGCAAGGGCCATTTATTCTGATATAGATACCGTCGGAGACTTCACCTGCTCAGATAATGATCTGAACCGGCTGCAAAGCAACGTCGTCTGGAGCGCAAAATCGAACTTCGTGGATATACCTACCGATTGTCCCCAGAGGGACGAACGGCAAGGATGGACGGGAGATATATCCGTATTTGCCGCAACGGCATGTTTTAACTTCGATCTAAGTCGTTTCCTGAACAAATGGCTGGCAGACATGCGCGCGGAGCAGAGGAGAAGCGGCGGCATCCCGTTTGTGATCCCAAGGCAGGGAGCCTTTGATCCCATGGTCCCTACCGCATGCTGGGGAGACAGTTGTGTTATCGTGCCATGGATAGAGTACATGGCACAAGGAAACAAGGAGTTGCTTAGACAGCACTACCCTGTTATGAAAAAATATATGAAATCAGTCAGATTTTGGGCCGGTTTATTCAGCCTGGGGCATCATCGCTATATCTGGAAATGGCTGTTCCAGTTTGGTGATTGGTGTGCACCGGAGGGCTATGTCAGGGACTGGAT
>JAAZLQ010000334.1 GCA_012799255.1 Bacillota bacterium | reverse complement strand
TGGCAGCGGGTGGTGGAGTGGAACAACAAGTTCCTAAAGGACTTAGGTGTTCCATTGGGTTATAGAACAAGGCGAGACTACATTGAATTCATTACCGTAGCACATCTAATGGGCATTGAGGAAGACCGCGCATTCCAGTACTTCGTTTTCACGAAACTTCTGCCCCGCATAAAATTCCATAAAAATGGCAACAGAGAAATACTGCTACGCTCATGGCTGGAGAGTGTTGGCCCCTACTTGTCCGATTCCGCACAACGGGTCGAGTCTTGGTTAACAGAGCAGGCTGAAGATACACACAGACCTCTGGTAAGTTATTGGCGGTAAATGATGGATTACCCAAAGATAACATTCGTTGACGACAGCGGCGTTCTTCTAGGAGAAGATGGGGTCCCCCGAACCCGTCAATTTGGCAAAGAATGGTGGGTTCATCTGACGGAACCATGGGATGGAAGAGTAGTTATTCAGGGCGATCCGCCGCTTCAACTCGTTTCGGAAGATCGCATCAATTGGTTTGTTCCTAAGGATACATCGCGCAAAAAGCCGATTGCTAAGGCCGTCTACGCTCCTGCCGGTACAATCTCAGTCATACTCACCGATGAGCAGAGTAATCCCATTACTGTCAGTGAATCCAAGTTAGAAATAGAACCAGCAAACATAACTGAAGAGGAACTGCAGATCATGCTTCGCCAAATCGGGATTTTGGCTGTTTCTACTGCAACCTTATTGAATACAGAGATTCTTGGTCCTGTCCCAGACAGCGTCGGAAGAGAACAATACGCAGGTACCACACAGGGACTTGAGGCCTATTTCCAATCAGCCGAGGCGATTTTAAGGCTGGGAAAGGCTTTTCAACAGAATTGGTCTTTTATCCAGCAAAGGCCTCTCAAGGAAATTAGGGTAGAAACAGCAGTCAATCGGGATTATTCACATGTTCGTTCCCCACAGATGCTCATTGAACGTTACCTAAGTAAGCCAAACGCTCTCCAGAGAGGTTTAACGCGAGTATCTAGCACAAACTGCAGTGAAAACCAGTTTCTGTGCCACATTCTGGATCACTATCTCATTAATTTAGCCGAAGCAACTGCAGCTAACCTGGATTCGCTCATCAGGGGAACAATTGAACACGATGGATACAGCCTCAGGATGTTGAAAAACTTTGGTGAGCACTTAGAGAAAAAGATTAGTGAAGTAAACCAAGGGATAGAGGAACTCAACAACCGTATTGGCAGAGCAGTTATCAAACTGCGCGATATAGCTGATTGGGCAAGAGAGGCTCGATCGGCTCCGTTTCTCAAAAGCATACCTACGCCGAGAGAGATGCCGGAAATCACACAGCGTCTGTTAGGCACACCTGGCTACGCGGCTGTCTTGCGGACGTTTTTCAGCAGTCAGAAAGGTACCTTGGAAGGCTTTGTAAAGGTGTTTGCACTATTTGCTGATTGCTGGCAGGGAAGGGTAAGGCCAACCTGGGAACTGTATGAGATCTGGTGTCTTGCTCAGCTCTACGAAAGCTTCATTGAAAAGCTCAAGTTGAGACCAATAAATGGCCGCAGCCTCTATGATGAGATCACGATGCGACAAGGACAAATAGAAATTCCCAGAAACAAAGCTTTTATACTCCAAGGGAAATTCGCCAATAATGGACCTGAGATAGAGGTAAGGCTGTATTATGAAAAAATACTTCAAGACGATACCCGAAATTCTCAACGTACACCAGATGTCTTCATAGAATTGTTGATCAATAAGACTCTCAAAGGGACATTCGTATTTGATGCCAAGTATCGAAACTATGAGGAGCAGGGTGTCCAGCAAATTGTGGAAGATGTGGAGGGATGTGCAAGAGGTAAGTACCTTGATCCGTTCCACTTAACGGCATCGTTTATTCTGCATACTGACCGCAATGTGGATTATTGGGGGGAAATGCCTCTAAGAACTAAACTGAACACTCCGGATGCCAGCGAAGATTATGCTGAACATCGTTTTGGTGCAATCAGCTTCAGACCGCATCTAAAACCGGGCCAACAGATCAGTAAGCGAAGTGAAGAACTAGATAAACAGATCAATAAAATCTTTAGTTTGATTCTGCAGTATCATGGAGAGCAAAAGGATATCTGTGTTTACTGCGCCAGGAAGCTGACGGTAGGAACAGAGATAAGGCTTCAACCAGAACGGCCAACCACAGATCCACAAGAACAAGAGTACATCGAATATCTTCTGCATACAGACCTAAATAAGAAGCTGGGAACTCCCCTGTATTGTGTATGTCACGAATGCACGAAGTTTTGGGTTATTCAGCACTGCGTTCGTAAACCAGAGCATCTGATTTTGAAAACAAAAGACATCTGTCTACACGAACGATCCGAAAAAGGAGATACCGGTTGGTGGTATAAGTGTCCGGTCTGCGGACGTGACTAGGTTCGAGAGAACATTAACAGCACAAAGGACACTGTTCCGAGTACAGAACAGTGTCCCTTTGGTGTTATTAACCAGCAGCCCGAAAACCAATGCATCGGTGATTTGGCTTCAAAAGGCTGATTACATCATCGTACGACATTAATGCTCTAATATCCTCAGGG
>JAAZLQ010000288.1 GCA_012799255.1 Bacillota bacterium | reverse complement strand
GAAAATCAATGCATTTGTTCCTTACCACAGCATACAAATACGTCTTGAACTCATGCTTGGGTTTGTAATTCTGACGGTGCACATAGATTGACGCAAAACTCTCTTGCGCAAGATCTTCAGCCACATGCAGGTCCTGGACAAAGCGAAAAGCGAATCTGATGGTATCTGCCCGGTATTTTAGAACAAGTTGTTCAAACGCTCTATTATCGCCGTTTTGAGCTTGTCTCATAAGCTGATTATCGTCACAAATACGCCTCACCGCCCCTCTCCCTATAAACATACACGAAAAACATCCAGATAAGTTACTACATTTTGCCAATAATTTAGCAGGGAATATTGTTCTTGCGGTGAACTGAAAGGAATGCTTTTTGAAAGGATGGTGGTAAAGTGAACGAGATCAAAGGTTACTCTTCGTTTGCCAAAATAGAGCCGATTGATAAAGGGTGGTCAGGTGATCGTAAGTACTATATCGAAACCCGCACAGGCGAAAAACTACTTCTACGCCTAGCAGACTTCACTAAACATGAACGGAAGCAATTAGAGTTTAGCATGATGGAAAAGGTGGCAAAACTCAACCTTCCCACACCCAAACCCCTAGATCTAGGAACTTGCGAGGGCGGCAAAAGTATCTATTCTCTATTTACTTGGTGCGAAGGGGAAGATGCAGAGCTTGTGTTACAAAACCTCACAAGCAGGGAGCAATATGCCCTTGGTGTAAAAACAGGGGAGTTTTTAAAGCAGATTCACACAATTCCCGCCCCAGCGGGGCAAGAAGATTGGGAAAGCAGATTTAGTCGAAAAGCGCGTAGTAAGATAGAAGCTTACCAGGCTTGTGAGATTAAGTTCGCCGGCGACAACCATATCATTGGTTACCTAGAAGATAATTGGCATCTGTTAAGAAATCGTCCCCAGTCATTTCAACATGGAGACTATCACGTTGGTAATATGGTGATTTCCAGAGAGAAGGTCATCTCTGTAGTTGACTTTAACCGCTATGATTTTGGTGACCCGTGGGAGGATTTCAATCGTATTGTATTTAGCGCCAAGACTAGTCCCTATTTTGCAAGCGGGCAGCTTAACGGCTACTTCGGCGAGCAACCACCTGATGAATTCTTTCAACTCTTGGCTTTTTACATTGCCACTAACGCCCTGGCGGCCCTTCCCTGGGCTATTTCCTTCGGGGAACAGGAAATCAACACCATGCTTAATCAAATCAAAGACGTTCTCCACTGGTTTGATCAGATGAAGAATCCCATCCCCAACTGGTATCTGGGGCTTGTTTGACAAGGTAGCGATACTTACTGCTATCCCACGTGGATGTTTCTGATTTAGGAGGAACTACGATGAGCTTTGTAATTACCAAAGCGGCAATAGAACATGCCGAAGGCTTTGCCAATGTTATGGTCCGTTCTTGGCATGCTGCGTATACAGGCATTATCCCCCAACACTACCTTGATGATATGGTCACGATGGAAAAGAACCTACCGCGCTTTAGACGGATCTTAGCCAATAGCACTTTTGCCAATTATGTGTCGATCCTGGATGGGCAGGTTATCGGCGTTCTGACGATTGGTCGCCTACGCGAGGAACACGCTGGGGACCAAGACGGCGAGATTATTTCAATTTATCTACTGCCAGAGTACTTTAACCAAGGCTATGGAAAAATGATGATGGATTTTGCCATTGCCAAGCTATGTGCCCTCGGACTAAGCAATATCTACATCTGGGTACTCAAGGGCAACTCGCGCGCTCGCAGGTTTTATGAGAAATGCGGTTTTGTCTTGACGGCTAAAGAAAAGACTATCCAGATTGGTATACCCTTGTTAGAGGTGTGTTACTGGAAACAGTTTAGCGGGGAGTGATTTTTATGATCGAGTTTAAGGAATACACAGCAGACCTGGACCAGATCAATTAGAGCCTTGGGTATCCCTGCCCAAGGCTCTTTTATGTGTTCACACCTGTAGACTAAACTAGATTTTAAAATAGTTAACCAGTTCTTGAAGCTGGCTAGCGATGAGGGCGATGTTATCCATAGAAGCTGCCACCTCTTGCAGTGATGCAGACTGCTCTTCGCTTCCAGCGGCGATTTCCTGCGCGCCAGCAGAAATTTGATGGGTGGCTGATGCAACTCTCATGATTGCGTCTGTTAAGCGATTGACAACTTCCCGGACTTCCTGGAACATCTGTCCACTTTTGGACACTGTGGCAATCCCCTCCGACACCTTAACTGAACTCCGCTCGGATTTGGTGACGGTTTCCTGTACCGCTCTTTGCATTCGTCCGATCAAATCCGCTATGTCGCTAGCAGCGTTGGCAGATTGCTCAGCAAGCGTCCTTACTTCTTCAGAAACCACAGAAAATCCACGTCCGTGCTCTCCAGCCCGTGCCGCTTCAATTGCCGCATTTAAGGCCAAGAGATTGGTCTGGTCCGCGATAGCTGTAATCATCTCTACAATTGAACGAATCTCATCAGATTGCTGATTTAGTTCTTCAATCTCAGCGCTGAGTTGGGTGACCTCATTGCTTATATCCTGCATCACCGTCAAAGCCTGGTTAATCTGAGCACTTCCTTCATCCGCCCGATCGCTAGTGGTCTTAGCCATTTCCGCAATATCTTGGCTATTTTCATTTAATGACTGAATGGATGAGGCAAACTCATTGGAAGTTGCCGCCACACTAGCAACCGAACTCGATGTTTCTTCGATTGTTGCAGCTACTTCCGCCGAACTTGAAGCTGTTTGAACAGCGGCGTGAGCTATTCTAGACATCATTTCATGAATCTTGGCAATGAAATCATTCATCCCTTGGGCCAACTTGCCCATTTCATCGTTCGTTGTCACAGGCAAGCGTTGAGTGAGATCTCCTCCACCCTTCGCCAATTCTTGCACCAGAGTGACTGTTCTTTTTAGAGAACGGCAAATAGAACGAACAGTGAATCCTCCAAGGAAGAAGGCGATGATCAGTGAAACAGCGATAACTAAAGTCGAAACGACCCTAGTCTGTAAGACAGTCTGATCTGCTTCCAACTCTAAATCAGATGCCACTTGCTCCAGAATCCCCATAATGTTATTTAATTCTGCCCGCACAGCCTGGAGATCGACTAGAGTTGTTTCTTCATAAATTTTTATCGCTTGTCCCCAAGTAGCAGGTGAGTAATTCTGACTCACCAAAAGGTTGGAAATCACCTGAGCAGATCTATGTAAGTTCGCATGTGGCCTATCTAGAGCAAGATATGCTCCTTGTAGCTCTGTTGGCAAAGCTTGAAAATCATCTGACTCAATATACTCGTGATACCAGCTCCCAAGGGCACAACGTGTATGGTCTAACTCACCTTGGAAGGGTTGTTGGAGATTCAAGGATTGGGAGAGCATCAAAGCCCAGTCCACGTGGGCTACCTCAAGGCGGTTGAGCATGTTAACGCGGGACAAAGCAGCCTTAGCTTGATCATTGATCCTAACAACTTCATCGCGCATCATCCATGACACAACACCCAGCACACCGATACAGACCGACAGGAGGATTAACACCCCGTAGAGCCGCTGCGCAATGCTCAATTTTTTAGACATAAACCCACTCTCCTCCACTAAAAAACCACACGTAAAAACCTACCTACATGATAATTAATATATTAGCCAAAATTCGACAATTTCCTGCGCAATTTGCACCAAGTTAAGAAAACCGCGCCCTTTGTGTTCATCACAAGAAGCGCGGTTGCTGTTGCCTTAAATATTTTGGAGTTTGTTTTTACCCGAGAACCTTAAAAAGTACAACGTTGCTCCTGTGTTCGCCAGAACATGAAACACAACCGGATAGAGAATTGAGCCTGTAACTTCCACCAAATTACCAGCGAACAAGCCAAACAACAACGCAAAGAGTAGCCTTTTCACCACTCCAAAGTCCACTTTGAAAGCGAAGTATTGAAGATGAGTGAGGGAAAAACAGATTGCTGACAGAAATACCTGTACAGTTACCCCTTTTAGAATGGGAACCGGTATGTAGAAGGTACCAGAACCGACCAAATAAGTGCCAAGTTGTAAAATGATACCTCTAAACAAAATCTCTTCAACAATGGGGAAAACAAGGCAAAATCGGGCTAGACCTTTGAAATCCTTGCGGGGCTGATATCCAGAACTTAGCATAAAGGGAATCAAAGCTAGTAACACAATAACCAACTCAGCAGGTTGGACTGTTAATTTGGGTGCAACCAGTTTAAAGGTGTTCCGGCCTACAAGACCAGCCACTAAAATACTTCCACACCAAATCTGAAAGCTGTACTTTCTCAGAGTACCACCCAGCCCTTTATGGTACGTTTCCACGAACTGAAAAAGACGACTGTTCAGCGTAAGCGAAAAGGTCAGATAAATAATGACTACCATTGCCAAGAACTCCAATTTAATCTCCCCTTCCTTCCCCATTTATTCGCTGAGTTTGGAGAACCACCTGCCAAACTCAGCTACATTCGTAAAGTCACACTGCATTTAAGTCCGCTTCCAACTTGCGAATCAGCTGTTCTGGCCAGTTCGAAAGCGGAGCCAAGCTCCCTAAGAAAAAGCGTAGAGTCTTAGGCTCCTCCACAAACTTCAACCCCTCAATCAACTGTCGGTTTTCATAAAGCCAAGTGATGCGGTCTATGGCGTATTTCAAGTGGGACAAAGTGTACACACGCCTGGGCACTGCCAAACGAAGCAGTTCCATATTGGCCAAAGTTTCTTGACCCTTGTGATCTCGGTCTTCAGACATTGTTCCCCGTTCCATCCCCCTGATACCACTAACCAAGTACAAAGCCGCGGCTAGAGCACCTGCAGGGTATTCGTGCTGAGGAATGTGATCTACAAACTCCATGGCATTGAGATGGCAACCCAAGCCACCGGCGGGGGTGACTACTGGTACACCTCGTTTGCTTAGTTCTTCCACCATGTAGGCGATAAACTGGGGCCCCTGGCTGATCATATCTTCATCCATAGTTTCTTCTAAGCCAACTGTTATCGCTTCCATTTCCCTAACTGACATACCACCGTAAGTAAGGAATCCTTCATAAAGAGGGATTAATTCCCTCATCCTAATGCATAGGTCCTCGCGATTTGTACACATTCCGCCCCCTCTGGCACAGCCCAACTTCCGACCGGAAAAATAGAGAATATCAACTAAGTCACTGATTTTACGGGTAATTTCGCGGATGCTCAGATCTGCACAGGCCGCTTCTCGTACTTTAATAAAGTGGAGATTATCTGCTAAGAGACTTGCATCTAATACCAGGATCAGGCCATGTTGTTCACAAATTCCTTTCACAGCAGCAAGGTTCGCTAAGGAAAAGGGCTGGCCTCCAATCAGGTTAGTCCCCGCTTCCATACGCACAAAGCTGATTTTCTCCGCTCCAAACTCTTGGATCAGCGCTTGTAGCTGTTCCAAGTCCATATTGCCCTTAAAGGGATGATCACTTGTAGTCTGTAATGCCTCTGGAAGATGTGCTTCCAGTACAGTTCCGCCATTTAACACAATATGCGCTTTTGTGGTCGTAAAATGATAGTTTGTAATGACCACTTCTCCCGATTTGACTAAAACCTTAGCTAGAATGTTTTCGCACGCCCTTCCTTGGTGAGCGGGTAAGAAGAATCTTGTGCCAAAGATCTCTTGGCACTTATTCTCTAGCCTAGTAAAAGTCTGCGAACCTGCATAGCTGTCATCTGCAATCATCATGGCGGCTTGTTGCCGATCACTCATGGCGTTTACCCCGCTATCGGTAAGCATATCAATAAATACGTCTTCGTTTTTCAAAAGGAAAGTATTAAAACCCGCTTCTTCCATGGCTTTCAGTCGTCTTGAGGCCGACACCAACTGGATTTTTTGGACAACTTTTGGTTTGTGCATTTCTAAGGGAACTTGTTCACCACTAAAGAACTTAATCCTGGACATCTCACCACTCCTTAATTTTTTCGAACAAAAAAAGCCGTCCTATACAGGACGACTCAAAGCCGCGGTACCACCTGGGTTAATCTTCACACAGATTCACTCTAGGGAGCCATCACTCCCGCAACCGTTAACGCCGGTCTACGGTTCGATCTACTAAAATGTTCAATCGACAACTCCAGGGTGTAACTTCGGCCTCAGGCGATTACTGAGTTGCACCAACCCCCAGCTCTCTAAAAATCGCTCATGAAACTTACTTTTTCCCCTTCAACGTCTTTCATGTTTGGGTATTACATAGAAGTATAGATGAGAACATCCAGCTTGTCAACGCCTACCTCTGTCAAGAAGCGGAGCATTGGTCCGTACCCCTTACCAAATGTCCAGAATTTTATCAAGCAGCTCCGTCTTCCTTACTTTCATAATCTCCCAGGTTGACCCCTCCTCCCGCCAAGATTTTGTCTTTGTTAGTCCAAATAGGTCGAAACCTTGTCGTAATATGTGCCAAAAAATCTTATGACTAAGATAGTTCTTGACACATCCCCGTTCCCAATCCTCAGGATAATCGTGGACAAGATAGGGATCAACCTCTAACAATAACTCTGTATAAAACTCCACATGGCGCTCTTCGACACCATACTTGTGCAAGAACTTTAGGAGGTGACCTAACAACACAGGCTCTAACACCCGCGGTTCCCTGTTATGTATTTCCCGATACTCTCGGACCAAAGTAGTCAGAAGCGCAAAATATGCTTCAACAGGCGATCCTTCCATTGCTTTGGCGCCTTTTGTGGTCAATACAAGTTGATCATTCTGTTCTCTAACAAATCCGCCAACCGTTGCCAAGTTGTAAGGCTCGCGAACCAATAAGTTATCGTCTTTATGGCCATTCAGAGCCAAGCCAGGAGACAAACAGTCGTAACCCGAACACTTCAGTTCCATCACAACACAAACATGATAGTTGTCCTTTTCAATGGCATCATTGACATTAAGCGAGCCCTGTTCCTTCAGTTTAAGGAGCAGATCAAGAAATGAACGAATCAGGGGTACTTGCGCAATAACCGCCGAATCCACCCGGCTTTTAAAGGCGACAGGCATCCAAGTCTCAAAAACCGTGCTAGTTAGCTCCAAGACATACTTATCAATCCTGTCCTTCCCCATTGGTAGTTTTCGGTGTAAGAACTGGTTAGCTTGTGCACGGTCAAATTCACCGCAATATCCTCTCCGGTTTGCCCAGGCCACTGCCCAACCATGAGATTTTTCCAGGGGATCGCACCATGCTTTTAGGAAATCCATATACTGGACTGCCCCTCCCAAGCCTTCTGGGGGGCAAGCCCCTTCGCCCGCGGTACAAAAGGGATAGCTAGAAGTGTAATCTCTGATTACTTCTTGCAGGACAATCTCATGCTCCCAGTGTTCCTGTAAGACATAAACGTATGTCAACTGACCTGCTCTCTCTAATAGTTGATCGACCTTAACCCCAGTACTTGACTTAAAAGTTCTTTCCGAAATCCTCCGTTTTTGCCCGCCAGAAGGTGTAACGGAATTTGGTTTTCTTTCAGATTGATAGATACGTAGCCACCAGTTTGCATACTCGGTCGGGTCACCTTCTACTCGAAAACTATGATACTGAATGTCCTGCCATCCCATGGCGTACTGAATCACATAATGTAAGGTCTGCAAACTAATTCCACTAGGAACAACAACCTCTCTCCATACGTTAGGCAGCTCCTTTAGCGCTATCCGAATTCTGTAAGCTTTCATTCCTCATTTCGCACGAACCGCCAGCAGACTTGGCTGGCAAGTACGTCTTTAAGTCGCCCCCTTCCTGCATTCATTATTGTTACTTTTGACTGGATTCTTCAGAAAATAGAAATATCCTGCCTAATTTCACAAAATTTTTACCCTTCACCGTCTCTATAGTGCGACTCATAGAAATTGAGGGTTCTTCTGCCCATATCCTCAATATCAAAGTACTGTTCAGCAAGCCGCCTCGCTTCTTGGCGGAACTCAGCTAGCTTTCCACCGTTAACCAACTCCATAATGTCATGAAGAATCCTACGAGTCTGCGGGCGTGGCAAACGATACTCGCGAAAGGCGTCCACAGCCCTTCCTGCCTGCAGCCACTCTCTAGTAATCATTCCCCCATAACCATAACCTAGAAGCATACCAACACTACCGGCAGCCATCGCTTCCCTCAATGATCTGGAATGACCAAAAGTAATGTGGGCTTGCTGTAAAAATGGAAGAGGTTCATCGCTCCATGGCAGCATCGGAATGTTCCTGGGAGCGAAGTCGGCTGATCCTAGGGCAGTGATCTTGATCTGCTTGGGGAGAAGCGGCGCCATCCCATCCAAAGTATGGAGCCCTTTGGACAGTCTGCCATCTACCCTACCGTACCACAACACTCGAAATGCACCATCCTCGCTGTCGGTTTCAAAAGAAGGCACAAAAGCTTTTGTATCTATGCCGTTTGGTATAATCACCATTTTCGAGGCAAAATTTTTGGCGGAGCTAGCCTGAGCCGGCCCCACCGCAATAATGCCGCTAGCTGTTAGTAACGTTTCATGGAAAAAACGTTCCCAGGGGAAAACAGAATGTAATGTAACAACAAGGGGAGTTTGAAGTTCCTGGCTGACTTTAGTGGCAGTTTCAAATGTGGCATAGGAATGGCCATGGATTAGTCCGCACTTATTCTCCACCACAAATCCTAGCAGTTCGTCAGTAGTGTCATAAAGAAGATAAGGGGCTCCTCCTAATTTGCTGAGAAGTTGTCTTTCAGCTTGTTCAGCCAAGAAATTTACCCGCTTAAAAGCTACTGCAACAAAAACGCCTTTCTGCTGCAGATAGTTCACAAGGTCTTGGACATGCGTCGCCATTCCCGTGTGACAGAGAATTGAAGTAAGCAAAACTCGCATCTTTACACACCTCACTCCCCTCGCGGGCCTCTAAAACAAGATTGCTCCTAAGATGGCCACAAGCAACAAGGCCACAAAAAGCCAGAACGGCAAAAAATCTACAAAAATGGGATAAACTGGATAAGGCATGAACATCCCTCCTTCTGGTTCTCTTGTGCATTTCCCTATTACTATGCAAAACAGCAACAGATGCATTGAGAATGAGTACTCATCTTACACAATACAGGAAACCAACCCTATTTCGCCTGCCCCAGAACTACATAACCTGACTTAAACCAGAAGGAAGAATGGAGGCGTTTTTCATGAACGCAGAGGTTAGACCGCTGAATGTTCTGATGATCATTGATTCCCTTAATATCGGCGGTACCGAAACCCACGTCTTAGCGTTGGCCAAGGCCCTGAAAACTCGCGGACACAACGTGATTATCGGGTCGAGTGGTGGCCCCCTTACCCAACAGTTTGTCCGGGCAGGATTAGAGGTCAAAGTCATGTCTTTTCAAAGCGACAACCCTCTCTACACCAATTACACCACTCTACTTGAACAAACGCGGACCATTGTGGAAGAGCATAAGATAGATCTTATTCACGCGCACTTGATTGCCGGGCTAAAGATTGCAGCCCAAATCTCCCAAGAATTCTTAATTCCCGTTGTGTTTACTGCCCATGGCATGTTCTATCCCCGTAGACAGTTGCAGAGCCTCATTGACTCCACTGAGCAGGTAATTGCTGTCAGTTTGCCAGTTGCCAGTTACATTAATATGAGAATTGGCTACAACAAACAGCAGATCAGTATTATTCCTAACGGAATCGACATGTCCCATTTCTCGCCAAGATCGGTGGAGAACAGTTTTCGGAAGGAGTTAGGAGTGGATGAAGACGAGTTTTTGGTAACACTTGTAAGCAGGATCGCCTGGGGTAAAACCCGGGTTATTGAGGAAGCAATAAATGCAGTAGAAGCCCTTAATGAAAGGCGAAAAGTGCGCTTAGCCATTGTGGGAAGTGGCCCCGACAGTGGATTCATAAACTCACTTGCTGGCATGGTAAATCGGCGACATAATCATGATTTGATTCTATTAACGGGGGCTATGCTTGATCCTGTTGAAGCGTACAGAGGATCGGATTTGGTGATTGGGACAGCCCGCATTGCCCTTGAAGCTATGGGATGCTGCCGACCAGTGATTGCCGCGGGTAACTCAGGCTATGTAGGAATAATCACGCCCGAAAACTTCTTAGACAGCTGGAAACTCTACTTCGGAGACCACGATTTTCTGACTAATGTCAGCTCTGGTCGCCTGGAAAAGGATCTGGAACGGGTAATGGACGGGGCCCTCACAACCCCAGACCTGGAAAAATTGAGACGCCTAGTGGCTAAGTACTTTTCCATTCAGCAAGTTACTAAGGATGTTGAGCACGTATACTATCAAGTTCTAGGTATCGAGCATGAACCAACAGAAGAAAGCCCGTCAGTTTTAGTGGATACAACGCCTGTAAAACGCGCGCCCGTTCAGACCGCAACTGTGCCGGCAAGTGAGACTGTCAAGACAACTGCGCCCCTTGATTCTCCCTTAGTGAGCGTTGTAATTCCCACATACAACCGGGCCAACTACCTCTTAGAATGCCTAGAATCACTTAAAGAGCAGACTTATCGACCATTAGAAGTTGTGATTGTTGATGATCATTCCACCGATAATACTGAACAGATTGTCTCTCAATGGAAAGAAGCAGTCGCAGATGACGAGTTTTCCATTGTGTATTATAAGCTACCTAGAAACTTGGGCTTCGCAATTGCACAAACAATGGGTTACATGCTCTCTACGGGGGCTTTCATCGCCAACCATGATTCTGATGATCTAAGCCACCCCGAAAGAATTGAGATGCAAGTGCGTTTTCTCCAGTTAGACAGCGAATACAGTCTGGTAGGAACTAACTACGAAGTGTTTTCTACCGATTTTTCAAAACGCTCCAAGGCACATCTAGTTCGCTATGATAACAACATCGTGAAGTGCTACCGCGAAGGACACCATTGTGTTTGCTTTGGTTCTCTACTCTTTCGCAGACAAGTGCTGGAGAGGATTGGTGGCCTAACTACTTTTATGAATGGGGCTGAGGATTACGAGTTTGTGGCTAGAGCAATAGTTCAAGGCTTTCATGTTCAAAACCTCCGCAATGTCTTGTATTATTACCGCCAGCACGGTGACCAAAGGTCTAAGGAGTTCTATAGTTTACGCTCCTCGTTAACAAGTTTTGCTGGGGGCGAAACGTCATGAAAAAGACTATACTCTACATCGGTTGGGTAGGATTCGGTAACCACGGAGACGATCTCTGTTACGATCTTTTCGTGCAAAACATGGTCAAAAAGGGACAAGAGCAGGGAATCGAACTTGATCTAACCGCCCTTTTCCCCTCTAACTTCAACGAGTACTCCCTGGCGCGTTTAGCTCCCGATGTAGTGGTTCTGGGAGCAGGTTCCCTTTTTGAACCAGTCTATTTGAAAGCACTAGTTTTGGCACAACAGAGTTCCATCCCCACAGCAATCTGGGGTTCTGGCTATGATAGTATGTATCCTAGTCCCATTGATCCCACCCTGATCGACCCCGATTCTGCCTTTATGATTAGGCAAGTGGTTCAGAAAGCAAACAAGATCGGTGTGCGGGGTCCATATACTCTAGAAATGCTAAACGCTATCGGTGCAGAACATGAAACCTTGCATATTTCAGGCGATCCGGGACTACTCCTCACTAGCGAGAATCAAGAGTCTAGCTTAACAGATTTGGTGACCTTTAAGAAACCAATCGTGGCAGTAAATTGGGGTACCGCTTCAAACAGAGTCTTAGGCGAAAACGAACAGGAGGTTGCCTTAGACTTGGCAACAGTTCTTTCTGAACTAACCAGCGACTACACTATCGTCATTTATCCAGTCTGGAAAAGGGATGTAAATGCCTGCGCTAAGCTCTCGTCTCTCATCGAAGGTCAAGATGCTGTATATTGCCTGAACCGGGTGCCCACCATTACGGAACTAACAGATCTTTACATGCGAAGTCTGTTTTCCATCAATATGAAACTCCATGCCAATGTCTTTTCAGCTGCCCTTGGTGTACCCTTTATCTGTTTAGCGTATCGTATGAAAGGCTTAGACTTTGCTAGTTCCTTGAACTGGGATCGGTTTTGCATATTGTTTTCAGATAAATCCCGCCTAGAAATGCTTAGGCACGCGATCAAACAACTATCTAGCGATTTGGATAACCAGAAAGTACTTCTCACACAAAAGACTGCTGCTTACAAAGGAAAACTCGAGCAACTAAGCGACGAAATCATCGCCTTATTACTCTAAACGAAGGCAAAAAAACAGGCTATAAGCATCTAACTTGTAGCCTGTTTTTCATTCTCGGCAAATCTTCTAAAGCGCAAAGATACTATTATCAAGCTGCGCCTTCAGACGACCATAAAACTGGATTTGGAAATCTATTTTATCCCGCCATAATCTGGTGGCCGTTGCAGTGGCAAACTCCATGTCCTTGTACTTGTCTAGTTTGCCCAAACATTGATCCACGTGATCCACTTGCTCGTCGTAGCCAAGGGCGGTAAATGTTCTATGGAGCAGATTCTCATGGATTCGATAAACATCAAAGCGATCAATGTTATCCGCGTCCCCAATGCTTAAAGCCAATGGTGAACGTTGCCCTGGAAAATCCGCTTCAGCATCTACATGAATTGCTATGCCATAACATATTTCATCTATTTGCTCGGGACTTAGTTGTAGAGTCTCAAGAAAGGGACGTGCCATCCGCGCCGCATTCCTACCGTGGTTGAGCCAGTCCTCTTCCTTAGTGAATGTATCAACATAACTTAGATCGTGCAAGAGACAACCAATAACTAAGATCTCTTCATCAAAACCTTCCCCCTTGGCGATTTCCCGACCAATATGCGCCACACGCATGGTGTGTTCTAAACGGTACTTCTTATCTGCGGGGTTCAATGACATATAGCTACTTTGATCAAACTGCTCCTTGAGAAATTCCACGGTACGCCTAACGTTGTCTCCCATTTGCAGTGTCTCCTTTACTATGGAATTCCGCTGTCTTGTTATAATTATTACAACTTCTCCTTGGGAGCAGCAAATCCTTCATAACAGCGCTTTAGTTTCTCGAATTCGCTCAAAGCAACAAAAAAAGGGCGCGGATTTCCCAAAAGGGAGCAACGCACCCAAAAGCCTGAACTGATTAGCTACCGTTCTGACTCAATTTCACCAATCATCTGTACTCTCTCTCCATGCCTTCCACCTTCGAAAGGCGTTTCTAACCAAACCTCAATAATCATTTTGGCCAACTCTATCCCCACAACCCGTGCCCCAAGGGACAAAATATTTGTGTCATTGTGTTGCCTAGAGAGCTTAGCTGAATAAGGCTCGCTACACACCACAGCGCGAATACCCCTCACCTTGTTGGCAGCAATTGAGATCCCAACGCCAGTGCCACAAAAGATCAGTCCCTTGCTGCACTCTCCGCTAGCTACCGCTTTAGCAACTTTTTCACCGTAAGTGGGATAGTCCACCCGATCCAGGGAGTGTGTACCAAAATCCTTGTACGCTACACCCTTCTCATCAAGAAACCGCTTAATCTCTTCCTTAAATTCATACGCGGCATGATCACAACCAATCGCAATCATAATACATACCTCCATCTATATGATTTCCAGACAAGGCAACAATCATAACTTACTCGTTAATGATTTCGAGTCCTTATACTCTATTCCTCCACAAGTGAACATTAAATAGACGAACTAAGCGTAAAAAAATCCCCCAGATCAGAGGAGATTTTGAGTTAGGACCACCCTAATACTCGCCTCTCATTCTGACGTGAGATTCTGTCCCCACTGGCACAAGCCACATATACTGTATGAAGCAAATTGAAAAAGGAGGGATTACCCTGAACAATAGCAATTATTACTCAACTGAGCAATTTGTCTCTACCCAAACTCACGTCCACGAAGTTCAAGGCAGTACTATGCTTTTCGATGCGATTCCCCACAACCACCGTTTTGCGGGCATGACTAGTGAAGTTATTCCTGTGGGAGATAATCATATTCACTCTTTTCAAATGAACACAGACTTCACGCTTCTCCATTTACATGAAGTTGGAGGCTTCACGGGCCTAGCCATTCCAGTGGGAAACGGAAGGCACATTCATGCAGCATCTGGGACCAGTACCCTTAACCGTGGTCATGTACACGAGTTCATCTTCGCGACCCTAATCGATGACCCACTAAGAATGTAGTAAAAAACTGGGAGGTCTTTAGTGGACCACCCAGTTTCCTTTATTAATATTGTGAACAGCTCTCACCTAGAAAACCACTGGAGAGCCATTCCTTCATCTGTCGCGAAACAGATGCTCCGTCCCCGGTTACTCTCATAGATGAAACTCTGCAAGCTTTTACTTGTATAGACAGAAAAGTCGCCGACAATGGCCAGTCTCATATTATACTGCACAAACTTCTGCAAAATCTCACCGGCAACCCTTGTGCTAAGATCAAAGAAATCCTCGCTGACAGCTGACTTGTTAAGGATCACGTTGTTGGTCCCTGTCTGATATTGGACTGTAGCAATTAGATCCAAGGCAGACTGAACATCAGAGATAAGCACCGTATCACTTTCAACGACTGCGATCTCCATTCCATTCTGATTCACTTTACTAATTTCCATCGTCATCCCCCAATGCAACCCTTCCATAATATAATACGAATTCTGGTTGACGCACTAAAGACCTTCTGAGCATGCTCTATTATTCTAATTCTGCAATCTTGCCAAATAACAATAACAGAGTATCCACTTAATATTTAGCTGGATTAAAAAATTATTGTGAAATCTAGAAGGAGTTTTGTTAGGCGCGTCGAATTTTGACTTAGTTTCTTTTTTAAGGCAAATAAAGAAGTCAGAAAAGGATGCTTAGAATGAGCTTATCGATCAACAGTTTTTCCCAGGAGAGTTCAGACCATAACATCTCGTTAATTTTCGATACCATAGTCAGATATGGTCCCACCTCCCCCGTTGACATAGCTAAGAAGACCCGAGTTGACATACGGATCGTTACATATTGCCTCGACTTATTGCTCGCCAAGAATCTGATCACAGAGATTCGGACACAGGGCGAAGAAAGTCTGGTGGCGTTTAGACCAAAAACAGGTTCTATCCTTGCGGTAGACGTGGGCGGCACAAAAATGGCTGGGGCGGTTGTGAACCTCAAGGGCGACATTGAAGTGGAAAAACGAACCCCCAGTTATGGTGGCAAAGAACCCATTGAAAGCCTAATCGATTTACTAGCAGAGCTCCATTCCGAAGCAGTGGCAAGGCAACTTCCCCCACTTGGAATCGGGCTAGGAGTTCCTGGAGTGACCGATGCCCAAGGGCAGAGCGTGACCCTGGCGCCAGGGTTGGGCTGGCATGACATGAATGTTGGTGAACGTTTGTGGAAAGTGTTTTCCCTCCCTGTTTGGGTTGATAATGATGTAAATGTTTTTCTGCTTGGTGAACATCTCAAGGGCAGTATGCAAGGTGTGACCAACGGAATGGGTATCACGATAGGAACCGGTATTGGTGGCAGCTTTTTACTTAACGGCGAAATCTATCGGGGATCGAATGGTGCAGCCGGAGAAGTTGGTTATTGGACTTGGAGCACACCAAACGGTAAGTACAGCCAGCAGACCTTCGGCGAGTTTGAATCGTTCGCTTCTGGTACAGGAATCGCCCGTCGAGCCAAAGAGTTACTCCTTGCAGAGCCTCAACAAGGGAAAATTCTCCGGGAGCTTGTCCAAGACAAATTGGAAGATATTACCGCGGAAGATGTTTTTGCTGCAGCTAATCTAGGTGACAAGAGCTGTGCAAACATTGTTGAAGATACTGCTGAAGTTTTGGGGATTGTACTCGCCAACTTAAGCACGGTATTGGATGTTGAACGCATCGTTATCGGTGGCGGAGTGGCATCTGGCGGAGAAGTCTTGCTTGAACCAATCAAGCAAATAATCAGGCAAATCACGCCCTATCCACCTGAAATAGTCCAATCACGTTTAGGCTATCGTGCTTCCATTATTGGTGCAGCCGCAGGTTTTATGCAAAGGCAGGGACACACCCAACAAGTTGCTGATTTGGCCTAAGTTCAGGTTCAGAATATCGGAAAACCAGAAAAGGAGGTTGAAGTATAAACAAAAAAGTCTGCTGCTACGCAACACACAAATGGAAAGGAGGAGAGCTAAATATGTTAAGTGGAATCAAGGTCATCGATATACATGCACATTTTCCAGTGTCGGGTCACCGACTTGCAGCCTCAGTTGACTATATTGAACGCTTTGGAGAAGAAAGAGCTCAAATCTTAGCTGAACGTAAAGCAAAAGTTCAACAGAGGTGGCGAAAAATGTACGGCCTCCCTGAGCCAGAAACGGAGCACCGTACGACTGAAGAACTAACAGAAAAGTGGATTGCCGAAGTAGAACGGTATGGACTGGAAAAAGTCGTCTTCCTTACCGGTGCAGGCAATGATGAACTAGCGAAAGTAGTCCAAGCAGCTCCAGACAGATTCATCGGCTTTGCCCACCACAGTCCTTTTGCTGAAAGTGCCGCCGATGAATTGGAGAGGGCCATCACCAAGTTAGGATTCAAGGGTTACAAAGTCGTTGCCCCAAGAGAGTCCACCGCCTTGGATGATCCGGCTGCGTACCCAGTTTGGGAGGTAGCGAACCACTATAAGATTCCTGTGTTAATTCATTTTGGCCCCTTAGGTGGTGTCGGGGGAGTGGCAAACCATATAAATATAAACCCGCTAATAATACATGACGTTGCCAAAGGCTTTCCCGACATCCCCTTTATCATTCCCCACTTTGGATGCGGCTACCCCACCCAGCTCTTGCAGCTGATGTGGTCAGCTGAGAATGTATTCACAGATACATCAGGTTCCAATGAGTGGGTTAGGTGGATGATGCCTGATATGAATCTGGAAGATCTGTTTGCCAAGTTCCTCCAGGTTGTCGGGCCCGACCGCATCTTGTTTGGAACAGACTCATCTTGGTTCCCACGTGGCTTTGTCGTCTCTTACTTCGAAGAACAACTACGAATCTGCAGACGACTCAACGTCTCAGACGAAGGTGTCGACAAAATATTCAATGCTAATGCGGCCAGACTACTTCAACTCTAACCGCTTAGAAAAACCAATCTAAAGGAGGAAAAACAAATGTCAAGACGCAAGTTTTCATCGCTAGTTGTTGTGTCACTACTGTTCGTAGCCTTGTTGACCCTGGGCGTATCCGCCCAAACGCCTAAGTATGGCGGTATCTTTGACTATGCACTAGATCGTGATGTAGGAAGCATCGATCCCCACTCTGCCCACTCAGTGCAGCGGATCAACGTTGGCATCATGATGTTTGACCAACTTTTCACCTTTGATACCACCGGAAACGTGGTTCCCAGTCTAGCAGAGTCCTATGAAATCTCTGAAGACGGGCTCCTGTATACCTTTTATCTCCGTCAGGGTGTAAAGTTCCACAGTGGACGCGAGTTTACTGCAGAAGACGTTAAGTTCTCCTATGAGCGCCTTTCCGATCCTCGGACAGCAGCACTAGGTTATGCAGAACTCAACTCCGTCAAGGGTAAGGAAGAGTTCTCCAACGGAGAAGCAACCGATATTTCTGGTATCCGTGTAATTGACAAATACACCCTCGAAATCGAACTTCTCCAGCCAGATGCAACATTTCTCCGCAAGCTGGCTAAGGTCTATACCTCCATCGTTGGACACGAAGGAATTGGTAAAGATATGGAGTTTATCACTCCTGTAGGTACCGGCCCATTCAAATACGTTGAGTATGTACCTAACCAATACCTAGATCTCGAGCGCAATCCTAACTTCTGGCAAGAAGGCTTACCATACTTAGACGGTGTTAAAGTTCACATGAACGTAGATCCTACCGTCCAAGTGATGCGCTACCAAACTGGACAATTGAACTATCTATTGATCACTTCTCCGGTACAGAGACATACTCTTGAGGCAAATCCTCGTTTCAAAGATGACATCGTATTGTATCCTGGACCAAGTGTACAAGCCTTGACCATGAATGCCAACTTCCCACCATTTGACAAGAAAGAAGTAAGGCATGCAATTAACTGGGCAATCAACCGTGATCGTCTCACCTCCAACGTAATCGGTGGCATGGGTGAACCAGGTTATGCTCCATTCCCACCAGATATCGTGAATCGTATTGGTCTACCCGATTGGTTCGGGTATGACGTAGAAAAAGCAAAACAACTCCTGGCTGAAGCCGGTTACCCCAATGGATTCAAAACTGAGCTAGTAGTTGTGGCCAATGAGGTTCAAAGACTGGCTTCCGAAGGGGTTCAAGCTGACTTGGCTAAGATCGGTATTGAAGTGGAAGTTAGGGTTCTAGAATCTGCTACCTACAGTGCTATGATGAACGAAGGTCGTGTTCCATTTGGAAACATGAACGTTGGTTCCCAAATGTCCGATCCTGACGAAGTATTCATGGACTTCCTCCACTCCAGTCGTACTCCTGGTCTCAACAGAGCAGCTTATAAGAACCCAGAATTCGACGCTATTGTGGAACAAGCTCGCCAGATCGCTGATGAAGAAACTCGCTATGAGCTCTATCGTCAAGCCGCTGCTATTATGATGGAAGATGCACCATGGGTTGTACTCTACCACCCATACTCCGTTTCAGCAGTTAAGCCAGAGCTCAAAGGTCTAGAAATCATGCCAACCAGACCAAGCATGAGGATTACCAGCGCCTGGATCGACCGTTAAAGCACAAAATTACTGTTGGGTGGGACCACTGGGCCCCACCCAACCTGTAGCTATAGATAGGGGGCGCAAGTTACATGCAAAGGTACTTATTGAAACGCTTGCTCATCGCGATACCGACTATCCTCGGTATCACAATCGTCGCATTTATTCTGATGTACGTACTCCCTGGCGATCCCATGGCGATCCTTATGGGAGATGTCCTGGACATGAAAACTGTGGAAATGTTGCGAGAACAAATGGGCCTAGATGATCCCATCTATGTTCAGTATTTTCGCTTCGTAACAAATGCTCTAAAAGGGGATTTTGGGTTTTCCTATCAGACCAAGCGGGCTGTAAGTGATATCATCAGCTCCAGTCTCTCTGCTACTATTCAGGTGACCATAGCCTCTTATGTGATCTCTATTATAGTTGGGATTCCCACCGGCGTTCTTGCCGCAATTAAACACAACTCTTGGGGCGACACGGGAACCATGTTCATATCCATGCTTGGAATCTGTCTACCACCATTTGTTGTAGCACTTTTACTGCTCTACATTTTTGGTTTTAAACTTCCATGGCTGCCATTGGGAGGATACGGCACATTTGCCCACATGATTCTACCAGCCATCACCCTGGGAATCCGGCCCGCTGCAATGCTAGCTCGCATTACACGTTCAGGTATGCTTGAGGTCCTGCGCCAGGATTATGTTCGTACCGCCCGGGCCAAAGGTCTAAAGGAGCGTGTGGTTCTCAGCCGCCATGCTCTCAAGAACTGCCTGATTCCGGTCATTACTGTGATGGGCGGCCAAATTGGTGGACTTTTGAGTGGTTCTGTAGTAGTAGAATCTATCTTCTCCTGGCCTGGAATTGGAAAGGTTTCTGTTGAAGCCATCAGTGCAAGGGACTTCCCAGTGGTACAAGCAACAGTGCTAATGTCTGCCTTAATTGTAGTTGGTATTAACTTACTCGTTGACATTAGCTACGCCTTTGTGGATCCCCGCATTAGGTATGAATAATAGTAAAGGAGAGCTCAAGTATGGCTGTTGAGAGTGCAAGAATACACGCAAACGACGAATCTCCCTCACCAGCGGTCAGTCAGTGGGCTGATGTCCTGCGGAGAGCTAAAAGAAGCAAAGCTACAATTATCGGTACAATCATGGTTCTGCTCATGTTAGCCATAGCAGTATTTGCTCCCTGGATTGCCCCCTATGATCCTGCCACACAATTCGAAGATGGCTTGGAGTTTGGTTTGCCACATAAACCCTTTGCCAACAAAAAGTTTATTTTGGGAACGGATCATCTGGGTAGGGATGTCTTAAGTAGATTGATTTATGGTTCCAGAATTTCTCTATTAGTCGGCTTTACCTCTGTTGTGGTTGCCAGCGCCGTAGGCGTAGCCCTAGGACTCATCTCCGGCTACTATGGTGGCGTAATTGACATGATTGTAATGCGCCTGACCGACGTAATAATGGCCTTTCCTTCATTCCTACTATCTATGGCCATCCTAAGTAGTCTAAAACCGGGCATAATGTCACTTTTGATCTCGATTTCGATTGCCCGTTGGGCCGGAACCGCTCGCCTTGCTCGAAGCCAAGCCCTAGCCCAACGTGAACATGAGTATGTGGAAGCAGCAAAAGCACTTGGTATAGGCAATTTCCGCATCCTCGTTAAGTACATTCTACCCAACTCCTATGCACCCATTCTTGTAAACTTGACCATGGGTATCGCGGGTGCCATTTTGACCGAAGCTAGTTTAAGCTTTTTAGGTCTTGGTGTACAACCACCTACGCCCAGTTGGGGAATGATGGTAAACGAAGCTCGGGGCTATATGTTCCTCCGTCCGTCATTAGTGTTTATCCCAGCTTTTGCAATCGCCTTTGCGGTCCTGGGCTTCAGTGTCCTAGGTGACGGATTAAGAGACGTTCTAGACCCAAAACTGCGGGGCTCAAGCTAGAAGGAGTTGCCTGATTATATGGAGATCATGTTCCTTGGCATCTTATATCTAATTGGCTGCACAGGTTGGATGTTGTTTCACAAACTGAAAGTACCAAGCCCTGCTTTACTTGGTAGTTTAGCATTTATTGGTATTGTCCGAGCAGTTGGACTAGATTTCCCGACAACACCTGATTGGTTGTCGAAGATTACCCAGATCCTACTCGGGTTTTATATGGGCTCGGCCCTCACTAAACAGGCGGTCCGTCAGACCCGCCAGATTCTCACCCCAGCCTTGGTAGTGGGATTCTGGGCCATTACAACTACCTTTGTGGGTGGAGGGCTCTTGTCAGCCCTCACCTCTATGGACTTCAAAACCGGAGTGTTATCTGCCGGAACTGGTGGAATTACCGAAATGGTTGTGCTGGCTATGGAAGTTGGTGCAGACAGTCTGACAGTAGTAATCGTACAGACATTCAGGGTGATTGTATCCATGTCGCTCTATCCTTTAGTGGCCAAGCTCTTATTGAAACGACAACCGGAAGCAGTGGCAGTTAAAGCAGAAGCAAATGGTAGCGAACAAGAACCTATCAATGCTAAAAAACTCGTGGCTGGTCTGCTCTTTGCCCTGGTAGGGGGACTTCTTTTTAGCTACCTGGGTATCCCGGCTGGAGCCATGATCGGTTCCCTCGCCTTTATGGTAATCGCCAACTTCCTAGGCTTCGGAGAAAGAATCTCATCCCCCCTGCTCTTAGGTTTGCTCTTGACCTCGGTGGGAATGGGCGTTGCAGATAGCATCACACCCGAGACAATTTCAGCGCTCATTTCAGGCAACATGCTTCTGGTCCTGGCAGTTACCTTGCTCATCTCCTTCTTGAGCTCAGGTTTGCTGACCATTGTCGTACACAAGCTCACTGGTTGGGATTGGGCCACATGTATTCTGGCCTGTGCTCCAGCAGGAGTGTCCAGTATGCCGATTGTGGCCATGGAGGTCGATCTAGACCCATTGCCCATCTCACTATTACATTTGTGCCGGCTATTTACGATTAAGGCTTGTGTTCCCATTATGGGTGTACTCTTTGTTTAAACGGTAATCAAAAAGCTCTCCAGTTCGTTAGAACTGGAGAGCTTTTTATTTCGCTTAAAGGCTAGTAATGTCTAGAACACGCTGGTTAAGCCGCTCCTTGGCAACCTCTTCCTTCTCGGCTAGTTCTCTAAGAGCCACTTCCTGCACTTTCATCCCGTTTTCATAATGCCTGAGACTCTGAGCTAAGGCCTCACGTGCCGGTCCCCCCAGCGAACTTCTTACCTGCACGAAGTAAGTGGGATCCAAGGCCTCACGAAATTCTTCTCGAGTTAAAGTGGGTTCTCGTCCCGCAACCTCGGTGAAGAACTCTTTGAACTGCTCATAGTCAACTTGATCTAAAGTCTGCTTCTCTTTGATCAGACTTCGCACCAAGAGACTGGCAACTTCATGTGCGGCCCTGAAGCTGAGCTTTTGCTTCCTAACTAGGGTATCTGCCAACTCGGTAATGGTAACAAAACTCTCATTGATATGTTTGGTCACTTTTTCCGAATCCACTTGCAGGCCACTGACGAAGCCTGTAATTAACTTCAGGCAGCGATCTGCTTTAGCAAACAGGTCAAAGCCAATCACTTGAATCGGATCTTCCGCATCATTCATGTCCGCGAAGGGGGTATTATGCATCGCATTCACCACCGTATCGCACTGGCCAACCACAGTGGAAGCCTGGATACGGATATGTTCCACTGCTACGGGATTGCGCTTTTGGGGCATGATCGAACTGATTTGCACAAACTCATTGGGCACATAGAGATGCCCAAGCTCAAAGGAAGTCTGAAAATCCAGATCCTGAGCAAATCTGCCTAGATTGATAAACAAGATCTTGATCGCACTGTACACTTCCATCAGATAGTCTACTGCAGCGATGCAACCGTACGAATTTTCCTGAGGTTTTGCAAAGCCCAATAGCTCTGCCACCTGCTCCCGGTTTAAGGGAAAACCAGAGGTGGTAATGGCCGCTGCCCCCATGCTGGATTGGTCAGCCGTGTGATAAGCCCTTAAAAGACGGTTTACATCACGACCTAGAATCTCAATTAGGGCTCCCAAATAGTGCCCAAAAGTTGTTGGTTGGGCTGGCTGTCCATGGGTGTAGGCGATCACAATGGTTTCCTGATTTGCTTTGGCGATCTCAAGGAGTGTGCGATTCAACTCCAAAAGTCTCTGCAGTAAGCTACGCAAATGCCTTTTGGTCTTCATTTTGAACAGGGTGATGTTGATATCATTGCGACTACGCCCCGTATGAAGCTTACCAGCCACATCAATACCAATTTCTTTGATCAGCTGTTGTTCAATGAAGAAGAACAGATCCTCATACTCGCCATTGTACTGAAGACTGTCCAGATCAAGCTCAGCCTCGATCTTCTTGAGGGCACGAATAATTTGCTTACCCTCTGCTTCGCTCAGGATCCCCTGATCCATCAACATAACCGCGTGGGCATAGTTGATGGCCATCATTTCCTCATAATAGTTGGCCTTAAAGGCATCAAAAATTGGTGCTAAAACAGTTTCCTGATAAATGGGCGAAGGAAACTTAGTCAGATCTTTCACTGCAACTCCTCCTACTCTACCGCATTTAACAGCCGCTCCATATTACCTCCGAAGATTAGTTGGGCCTCTTCGTCAGAAATGCCGTTAAATCTTACTGCCTTGTTCTGTTCTTTCAAATAATCCATGACAAATCCTCTTGGAAATGCCGACGAATCAGTCCCAAAAATAATCCGATGGGCACCAAAGGTGCGGTAGAATTGCTCAAAAGCAATTTGAACCGTGTACTCATAGGGCATCCAGCGCATCCATTGATTGGAACCAGATGTATCCACATAAATGTTCTCGCAGACCCAGCCCAAGAACATCAGCTCCCTTGGATGTCCGCAACCAAAGTGCGGAATGATAAAGTTCACATCGGGAAAGTCCTTGGCCACAGATTCAAACACCTGGGGATTGATGTTCTCGTTATAGGCAGTTCCGCCTGCTGCGCCGAGAATGCCGAAATGGATAAGAACCGGAATATTATGTGCTGCACATACTTCCCACACAGGGTAAAGAGAACGGTCGGTAATTGGTTTCTCGAGGGCTGGGGCCAACAGCTTATATCCCTTCAAGCCAAGTTTTACAATTGCCCTTTCTAGCTCATCTGCTGCATCGGGAGCAAAGGGATTGTGATGGGCATAACCCACAAACCGGTCGGGTGCCATTTTCACAATGTTACTGAGACGATCATTACCTCCGCCAGTTACCCAAACGATCCGATCGATACCGTTTCTATCCAACTCCTCTACCCAGCGCTTGGCCAGTTCTTCATCAGTGGCTTCAGTCTTTTCATTGGGACCAAATCCCCACGCTTTCGACCATTGTCTACGGGCATGGCCATGGAACGGTTGCTCTGGCCGGGGACGCGGTACACGTCTAGGCTCTTCAGGCAATCCCATGGAACTACGGATCGAAACATCTGTGACAGGAAAATGGGCGTGAGAATCAACAATTTTAAGTCCGGCAAACATTACTAATCCCTCCTAGAATTTGTGTTTGGCATTGTTTTTAATCTTAAAAAAGAATGTGGAGATACAACAAAGCGAGCTACTTTACTTTTAAGAGAAACTAATAGCCTTCCCAGTTAAGTTGCGAGAACTGGATGGAGCTTTCCCGTAAACCGAGCACACCTGAAACCGCACCAAGGATCGTAGCATCTGCTTGGAGCGTTGAAATCTCGATTTCTGGTGGAAATGGACTCAGTTGTTCCACAATATGACGGATGGGCGCCACAATCTGTTCGCCAACCCTGGATATCCCACCTCCGATCACGATCTTTTCCATATTCAACAGCGAAGCCATATTCGCCATCAGAATGCCTAAGTAATTCGTGGTTTGATCAACCAAACCCTGGCAATAGCTATCACCTTCCCGGGCAGCAGCAAACACCTCTCTGGCAGTGATCCTCTCCAAATTTCCTTCTACCAAATCCCTCAGAATTTGACCATTTGCAGAATTACGGCTAAGCTCTTCAATCGCCTGACGGGCGATACCCGGACCTGCTGCGATTGACTCCAAGGGTCCAAAGCCAGCAAGCTTTTCAATTGGGCCAAGCGAACCAAGTAACCAGTAACCCACTTCCCCAGCAGCACTTTGGGAGCCACGGTAGACCCGTTGATCAATGACGATGCCTACCCCAATACCGGTACCGATGGTTACAGCAGCACCATTAGTCACGTTTTTCAAAGCTCCCTGCCACAACTCACCGCGGGCAAAGCAGTTTACGTCGTTATCCGCAAAGAGAGGTAGGTGGAACTTGCGATCCAAAATCTTACCTATATCTAAGTCTTCCCAGCCGATGCCGGGGGCAAAGCTAACCCGCTGTCCATTATTAGCTGTTATACCGGGGATTCCCAGGCCTATTCCCTTAAACTTCTCATCGGGCTGACCTGCCTCTTTCCACAGTTCCTCAATTAGTTCCATGAGAATCTCTATGGATTTTTCGCCCTTTTCGGAACCGCGAGTTTTGCGCAACACTATATTTCCACCCATATCTACAACTGCACCTGACATCATATTCGAACCGATGTCTACCCCAACCAAATAGCCGGATTTCGCGTTAAATTGTAAAAGGCGTGCTGGACGACCTCCGGTTGAATCCGCGGTTCCAATCTCTTCTACAATACCCTCTTCTAACAAAGGAGCAATCAAGGTGGAGACTGCGGGATTGCTTAAGCGCGTCCGTTGTGCTAATTCAGTTCTAGAAATTGGACCGCTGTTTTGGATGATCTCCAGTACCAGCGAGGTATTCAATTTCTGCATTAGTTTAGCACTGCCCTTAAGGACATGTCTGGCCATTAAAATCACTCCTTAGGACACTGGTTAGTTTTTTAAGTTACTTAAGATAGACGACAAAAAAAGAAATTCTCTATCTCGAATCAGCCGATCTTACTACGTATATAATTAGTTTACTAATTCTCCACAGAACTTAATATCCCTCTTTAGAAACCGGACTTTCTCGAATTAATCAAGGGAGGTCCCCCCAAAGCCAAAACTGACATCAGCAGGACCTACCCATTACACTCGCCCACGCCTTACCTCGATCATGGGGCTTCAATTTACTAAGCTTGTTTTTAATTGTTTTCTACATTATCGAAACAGTACATGGCCGCACCTAAGCAACCTCCTAGGGGACCTGCCGTTGAACGTTTAATAATCAAATCTTCTGCAACTAATGGATGCCGTGAGCGCCCCCTTAGTTTCTCCTCTAAACGTGCTAGAGGGAAGCCTTGCATATCCGCGACTCCGCCTCCAATGATCACAATCTTAGGATCAATCAGGGTGATGGCACCGGCCAGACCGAGGGTCAAGTTCGCTAACCATTCGTCAACTTCTGCGCTGTGCTGTGGATTTACGAACACTTCTTCGATGTTCGTTCCAGCTCGAGAAGTAATATCCACTAACGTGCGACCTGAGGCATAGAGTTCGAAGCAACCACTATTACCGCAATTGCAAGGGTCATCTTTGCCCCTGAGGGGTGTATGCCCCAGTTCACCAGCGAATCCCCGTTCACCGGTTAGCAATCTCCCCTGAATCACAGTGGCACAACCCACTCCGGTGCCAATGTAAAAGCCAATCACACTATCTTCAGGAGTAGTACGCTGGGTGCGATACTCACCGTAGAGGATAAAGTTCACATCCTTATGCACAAATGTGGGGATACCAAAGCGAGCTTGAACAGCCTCTTTCAAGTTTAGTCCTACCAAACCTTGATCCAGGTTGGGCATGGATAGAATCTTTCCTGCGGAACTTATGATGCCTGGTATACCTATGGCAACTGCACCAATAGGAATCTCAGCTGTAGAAACAAAATCCTCAATGGTGGCGAGCAAAAACGTCACTAAATCCGCTCTTACATCCTCCACCTTCTCTTTTCTGGATCGAATAACTCTCAGCTCTCGATCAACATGGGCCAGACGGACGTTGGTGCCCCCAATATCAATTCCTAGTACACTTTGTAGAGTGTTCATTCTATTAATCACACCCGATACTTATTCATTCTTAAACGGAATGTAAGAGCGGGCTTTAGCAATGGCTTCTTCTAGGTTGTCCGCCAAATTAAAAAGCCCTGTACTTCCTAAGACAAACCTTTCTGCTCCTGCCTCAGTCAACCGCTCAAAGGTACTTTGATTGATACCGCCGTCCACTTCGATTGTATATTTGTAGCCCTTTTTGATCTTTAGTTCCTTCAGCAAAGAAATTTTCCTCAGCATCTCAGGAATAAAGGGTTGTCCGGCAAAACCAGGATCCACAGTCATCACAGTGACCGAATCTAAACGTTCCAAGATGTACTCCAGCGAATCAACCGTGTCCATGGGGTTAAGCACAATTCCCGTCCCTACATTGGCCTTGTCCAGTATGTTCATCAGACGAAAAATCTGCCTCGTCACCGTATCAACGTGGAAAGAGATTTCACTCACGCCATTATCAATCAAGCGTTCCACATAATCTTGGGGACGCATAGTCATCAAGTGGGTATGGACTGGTTTCTTAATTACATGTGCCAATGTTTCTAGCATGTCAGTAGTCAAGCTCAGATTAGGCACATAGTTGCCATCCATCATATCCCAATGGTAGGCATCGGTAAAATCATTCAAGAGTGCAAACTGCTTACCCATGTCGGCATAATCCATGCACATTACTGATACAGAAACCTTCTTATCTGTCAAAATTCTAGTCCTCCTTTGTACCACGAGCTAACAGTCTATCTAATGAGACTGAGCCCACGCTCAACAGACCCATAACAATGTGCTACATATAAGTCTGCACATTTAAAATGTTATCAATTCCACTAAAGAAACTTGTTCCACCACTAATCTATTTCGTGGATCCCCGTTTCACTAAAGAAACTGGGAGTTTTTCAGTAACAGGGCCCCGTGTGGGGTCTTTGATCAGTTCCAACAGCAATTGGGCGCTCCTTCTACCTAATTCTTCCGTTTGCTGCGAGATAGTTGTGATCCCTGGGTTATAATACTCTGACTCAGTTATGTTATCAAAACCAACTACTTGGACTTGTTCTGGGATCTGGTAACCAAGCCTCAACAGCGTTTGAGCTGCTGCAATAGCTAGGACATCATTTCCTGCAAAGATTCCGTCAAAGTTCAACTTATTACCATACTTAAGTAGATACTCTCTAACCGCCTGGCGTTCCACTGGCAGGCGAACCACCAACTCCTCAACAAACTCAATGTTGTAGTCGCTGAGACACTGGGCATAGCCCTCAAAACGAGCAACCATGGGATCAACATCCCTCTCATCTCGAATCATCATGATTCTACGACACCCGTTGGCAATGAGATGCTTGGTAGCCATGTAACCACCTTCGTAGTTGCAACTGGTAATGAAATTAACACCTTCTAGATTCGGTCTTCTGTCAATTGCAACAACTGGAATCTCGTCTTTAAAAAGGTCCAGATTCTCATCAAAGCCACCGGAGACAAAGATGATACCATCCACAAACTTGTCCAACAAAGCCTTAATATACTTGCGTTCCTCCCTGCCATCTTCCCGCGTGTTGCAGAGAAAGAGATTATAGTTTGCTTTTTGAAGCTCGTCTTCAATAGCTTGGGCAATTGTAGCAAAGAACGCGTTGCTAATATCTGGAACAATTAAGCCAACCGAACGGAAACGACCTAGCCTTAGCCCACGTGCTATTTGGTTGGGACGATAGCCACTTTCCTCAATTGCCCTCAAGACCTTTTCTCTAGTGGCATCGCTCACATTTGCCGAATTGTTTAGAACTCGAGAAACGGTAGTTGGCGAAACCTCCGCTAGCCGCGCGACTTTTTTGATTCCCATGAACATCTTCCTTTGTTCAACTATTCTACCAGTTGGAGGAAACGTTTTCATGTTTCCCCCAGAAAATGAGCGTTTTTAATGGTAACGATTTCATTCAATATTATGGTACCACTGTTTCCCACACACGTCAACTTAGTATTACATTGCATAACTACCCCACTTCTGGGCATCTTTTCTATAGAAGGTGGATCACAGAGGAGGGATAGTATTGAAACGCATCGCTATTTTAGGGAGCAGTGGCGGTAATCTCTATAATCTAGGTGGAAAAGAGCCACTAAAGTTGTTAGGGGAGATCCAAACTCAGGCCAAGGCAGCAGGTATTGAGGTTGTGGCCATCCAGTTTATTGGAGCGCAAGCCTCCATGGATAAGGTAAATAAGAATACGCCTGCCCGGCTGTATACTTGGAACTCTTCCCGCGGGCAAATAGATGTTTCTGAACAAGCTACCCTAGCAGATATAAATGCTCTCGCCAAGGAACAAGACGAACTAATTGCTAAGCAGATCGAACAGGATGAAATAGATGGCCTGGTGTTGGTTAGTTCTGATCCGAAAGAAACTAACCAGCTAGCAGTTCAAGCAGCTGCTACGAAAAAAATCCCTATAGTGGGCACTGGTGGAACATCCATGGCCACAGTTCAATCTCTGGGCGGTAAAGTGATTTCCACCTCTGGTACCACTGGCACAACTAACCGCACCAGGGCTATTGCGGCTATTCAAGCCCTGAGTAAACACTGGGGACTGAAATATAAACCAACCATCGGCGGTTCCGCTGCATCATCAACGGAGCAGACCGGCAATATCTGGGGAAGAATCAGTTTCAGAGGAATCATGATGGCTGCTTTACCAGGTTTTATTGCCCTTGCTCTGATCCTGGCCTTAAGCAAAGTACCAGCATTCTCAGCCTTAGGTGATGCCTTCAATATTTTGATTGGAGGTTTACCTGTGATCGTGGCCGCCTTAGCAGCTAAGCAGGTTTCCGGGCTTGATGAGGTTGGTATTGTTGCGGGTGTTGTGGCAGGTATGCTGTCTGCACAAGGAGGATTAATCGGCGGGCTTATTGGTGGTATTTTAGCTGGTATCCTGTCCATTTACCTAATTCGGCTTGCGCTAGGCTGGAATTTTCCCGGAACAACCGCCAATATTGTGGCCGGTGGCCTGTCAGGCTTGCTAGCCGGATTGTTCGTGTACTTCTTAATCTCCCCCATTGCCCTAGTACTTGGTAACGGAATCCGTTCTGTAATTGAGTCCGCTGTAGCCTTTAGCCCTGTGTTAGCCGGAGGCATCGCTGGACTCTTGATCTGGCCTGCCATCATCGGTGGCGTCTACCACGCCGCTATCTTGCCCATCGTCTTGTTAGAGATGGAAACCGCCGGTGTTAGTTTCCTGGGGGCCGTCGATATGACTGGGCTTGTTATGGTTTCTGCCGGAATCACTTTGGCAAACATCCTGTATCCAAGGCAAAAAAGCGAAGCTGCCATTGCCGCCCCCGGTTTTGCGATTAACATGATCTTCGGAACCTTTGTAGAGGCTGCCTACCCGTTTATGTTTTCAGATCGAATTGTGTTCTTGGGTGCGGTCCTTTCTGCCGGTTTGTCAGGAGTGGCAATTGGTCTGTTTAATGTACGAGGCACAGCTTATGTCCCGTCCTTCACCGCCCCGGCGCTCTCAAACAACGCAGTCGGCTTTGCAATTAGTATGCTTGTTGGCCTGGCTTCCGCCTTTTTGTTCACTGTTTTTGCCAATCGGTTAGCTAAATCTCGAGAAAAACGGGAGGGATAAACATGATCTCATCTGATATGAAAAAGAAGCGGGAAACAGCTCGGACCAAGGTACTCAAAGCAATTGCGGAGCACGGTGGAACTACCCTTTTAAGTACAGGTATCTCAGGCGATGACGCTAGAATAGCTAAGGCGGTCGTGGATGTGGGCATCAAGCTCATTGAGCCCAACCACCCAGCTGTGGCGCTGGCCCGCGGATACCGGGGCGTAACAAATATGCATGATGCTGAAGCCATCCGCCACGAAGTACCCATGGAAGATATGGTGACTGTCACTCGCGGAGTGCGTAGTGTGGTTGGAAACGAGGTGTTTATCACGGTGGGTGTTCCGGGTGGCTTCCATGAGCTTGTACCTATGGAAATACCAGAACAAGCATTTCTTGATTTGTCCAGGGCAGGGGCGGACGGTCTCCATACTCATAAGTCCAGTTTAGAAGACTTAGAGGAGCTAGTGAACAAGGCCCACAAATACGGGCTCTTAGTAGATGCCTATATTGCCCATCCTGATGATCTCCACACCTTTGGTATACCTGCTAGAACGCCGGAAGAAGTGGCCCAAGTTGCCAAAGCAATGGAAGGCATCGGTGTAGACTTTATTGGCCTGATGACCGGAATGAGCTATGAAGGCGCCCAAGCAGGTGAAATACATCCGATTGTGAAAGAGCGTCTCCAGGCCCTTGTGGAGACAGTGCAGGTACCCACACTTGCGGAAGGGGGCATCAACCTAGATAACTTTAAGGCTTTTGCCAATACTGGAGTGCACATCTTAGTGGTGGGTACTGCCATAGACGATATGGTACAGAAAGCTGCCCAAGATGTGGTGAGGGAATTTATTAACCGCTAGGTGCTTGACCTAGCGGTTGTTTCATCAACGAAGCTTAGCATCAACTTCCGCGCTCTGAAAAACACTAAGCCAGTTGTCTGCAAACTGTTTGATAGAAGCATCCGTTAAGGGATGCCTAATTGTCTGTTCTAACAGGTCTCCTCCAATAGTGGCAGTGTGAACCCCACCGAGCATTAATCCCTTGAGCTGTTCGGTAGTCTTTACACTGGCCGCTAGCACTTGCGAATCTAAACCATAATGATCTAGCACCATGCTTAACTCGGTAGCCATCTCTACGCCAGATTGTTCCATGGCATCGAGGCGATTCACATAGGGGGCAATAAAACTGGCACCGCTCTTAGCAGCAACTAAGCCCTGGGTTACTGTGTAAACTGCCGTTGCGGTAGTCTTGATCCCCTCTTGGGCAAGCAGACGAATCGCTTCGATACCACCTTTCGAGACCGGGATCTTCGGAAACACTTTGCCAGGAGCCCTGGCGGCAAGCATCTTACCTTCTCGAACGATCTGCCCGGTAGACTCGCCTAAGACTTGGCAATGGAGTTCGGGGATCCCGAGGGATAGAATTTCGTCGATCAAATCAAAGAGGGGCACACCAGCTTTTGCTACGAAGGTGGGATTTGTGGTCACTCCCTTGAGGGGAAACCACAAAAAGGAACGTATTTCCTCCAAGTTCGCACTATCTAAGTAAATTTCCATGTCAATCCTCCATTTCTGCAACCTGTGTTATTCATAACTAAGGGCGATCACTGGATCCAACTTGGCTGCTTGCATGGCTGGATACACCCCAGCCACTAACCCCACCAAGACAGAGAAGGTGAAGGCCAAAGCCAAGGCTGGCGCTTCAATACTGCTAGGCCATCCGCCAAACTTGCTTACTGTTTGAGCAACCAACACACCAATTGCCAGACCAAGGGCTCCCCCGCTGGTACTAAGGGTGAGCGATTCCACAATAAACTGCAGTAAAAGATCACGCCGCTTCGCGCCAAGTGCTTTACGAGTCCCAATCTCCCTGGTCCGTTCGCTCACTGATACCAACATAATATTCATTACCCCAATGCCTCCAACTACTAACGAGATCCCGCCAATAGCTCCTAGCATCAGTTGCAGGGTAAAGGCCACATCTCCCATGGTTTCCAGCATTTCATCCTGACTAGTAATGTTAAAGCCATCTGTTGTTCCTAGGCGGGAGTAGAGTAAAAACTCAGCTTCCTCCACTGCCAAACTGGCTGTTTCTGCAGAAGTGGCTTGTGCCATCAGGGCCGAAACGGTATCTGTACGCAAAATCCGCTCCATAGCTAAGGAAATGGGAACATACACTTGGCTGTCATAATTCCCCATCAGCACTTGACCCTTTGAGGACATAACTCCAACTACGGTAAAGTTGTAACGACGGTCGCCAATTACATAGGTTAAGGCCTTGCCCACTGGATCCGCTTCTCCAAACAAGCGCTCAGCTACTCTGGAACCCAAGACAATTATGGGCGTTTGATGTTCCACATCCAGTTCATGCAGGAACCTACCAGATTCAACGTCATAGTTCACCACTTCGGTATAGGCAGGAGTGGTCCCCACCAGTGTGGTCCTGAGGTTGGCACCTTCATAGAGCAAGAGCCCACTACCTTGGACTTGGGGTACAACGAGCTTGATACTTGGTGCAGTTTCTTGCATACGGCTGGCTAACTCAACAGTGAAAACATCCACCGCATCACTGCTCACACTGCCACTGCGCCCTAGGGTTGGCGCGGGACTAATCATAACCAAGTTCGATCCCAAGGCAGAGACCATGTCCAAGACGGAGGCTTGAGCACCCAGGCCGATGGAGACGATGCCCACAACGGCCGCGACACCAATTATGATTCCCAGCATGGAGAGGAAAGAACGCAATTTGTTGCTTTGGAGGCTCCAAATCGCAGATCGAATTGTTTCGCCGATATTCATGCACCCACCCCACCTTCCGCAGAATCCTCTATAATCCGCCCATCTAAGAGTCGGATAATCCGCTTAGTCTTTTCCGCAACTGTAGGATCATGGGTAATAATCACTACCGTATTACCTTCCCGATTGAGCTCTGAAAAAAGCTCTAGGATCTGGGCACTTGTTTTGGTATCTAAAGCGCCGGTAGGCTCATCAGCCAGGATAAAGGCAGGTTCAGTAACCATAGCTCTGGCAATCGCTACCCGCTGCCTTTGACCGCCAGACAACTCTGTGGGACGGTGTTGAATGCGATCAGAAAGCCCCACCCGCTCCAAAACTGCCAAGGCTCGTTCCCGACGTTCCTTTTTCCGAACACCGGAGTAGATCAAGGGCAACTCCACATTTTCTAGTGCGGTGGCCTTAGTCATCAGATTAAAACTCTGGAAGACAAAGCCGATTTTTTGGTTGCGGATTTCTGCCAACTGATTGTCGGTAGCCTCCAGCACATTAGTATTCTCAATACTAAGACGCCCCGAAGTAGGACGATCCAAACAACCCAAGATATGGAGCAATGTTGACTTTCCCGACCCAGATGGACCCATGATCGAAATATACTCGTCTTTTTGCACCGAAAAGGAGACTCCTCGTAGGGCATGGACCTGTTCTTCACCCATCTGATATACCTTGGTTAAGTTGGTGGCCTTGATCATCGTAGTCATCGTCCAAACCCACCTATCCGCACGCCACCTACCCGAACTCCCGCGGGTTGGTTCCTGACACTATCATAAAGAGAAATGTTGAATCCAACGATCTGATCTGTCGGTTTTAGACCCGAGGTAATCTCCACTTCCAAACCATCCGTAAGACCAGTTGTCACTTCCACAGGAATAGTCTCACCATCGCGAATCACAGTAACAAAGGACTGATTGCCCCGCCTAACCACCGATTCCACCGGAACCTTGAGTACATTTTCCACCCGTTCTACCTCAATCACCACAGCAGCGGAATAGCCCGCTCGCAAATCCTCATGACTTTCTTCAATGCGAATAGTGACTGGCACAGTCGTAATCCCACCAGAGGTTTGAGCGATCATCCCTATCTGAGAGACGGTTCCTTGCAAAGGTGTACCTCCTAAGGCATCCACCTGCACTATCGCCCCTTGTCCCAGTTTAATCTGGTGCATATCTAACTCATCCACGGCGATTTCTGCGTAAAAAACACTCTGGTCAAGCAGGGAAACAACGGTGGTGTTGGCTGAGATATGTTCCCCCGGCTCAAAGTTGACGGAGGTTACTACACCGGCGAAGGGAGCTTTGATTGTTGTATTTTCCAGATTTGTCTGGGCGACTTTCAGATCCAGTTCTGCCTCACGACGGGCGTTTGCAGTTCCGCTAATGGTGGCCAGCTCATAGGCATTTTTAGCCCTGAGCAGAGCTAGTTCCTGCTGTGCGCTTTCCATTTCGGCCAGAACTGTACCCTCTTCCACAAACTGCCCCACTTCAACTAAGATACTTTTCAGTCTTCCGCCAGTAGTGAAACCTAAGTCCGCTTGACGGGCACCGGAGATCGTACCAGATGCAGCGACCTCCCGACTAATATCGCCCCTTGGAACCGGGATAGTGCTCTGCATCAAGCCCTGCCTTGAGCCTTGCACCGGCTTGGTGGCTTGACGATTCTTGAACACATAAGCGCCGCCAGCTATCAGTACTAAAAGGATAATCACACTTATCCAGCGTTTTTTCTTCATCGTGGCATTCCTCCTGATAAGTCTCCCACTATTCCCTGACTCAAACGCCGTTTGGCTAAATCATAACGATGACTCGCTTCCCAATAATCAAGCTCTGCCTGTAATAAGCCCATCTCGGCACTAGTCAAGATGCTTTGATCAATAATACCCAGATCAAACTGGGTCTGCGCCGCCTCCATCTCCAACTGTGCTTGCCGAACACTAAGTCTGGCAATTTCCCGATCTCTTGCCAGTTTGCTTAGTTCCGACACCCCATCTTCAAGGGCAGTCTGGATATTGTGTAAAGCAGTTTGGTGAGACTCTTCCGCGTTTTCCACAGCATCAATCCGCTCCTCCAACGTCCTGACCCGCTGATTCCGATCCAAGAGTGGATAGCCAATACTCACTGTAGCCTGAAAACGGAGACCTCCCCCTGTTTGATTCGTGGGAGAATCCTCCAAACGGAGCGTCAAGTTCGCGGCGGGTTTGCTCTCACTATTGGCAGCTTGCAGTTCAAGGCGCGCTTTTTCGAGCTCAGACCTATAGGGTAAGACTAAGGGGTGGTTTTCCAGATTGCCAAGTAACCCGGCAACATCCAGATCACCTTCTCCTGCGGGAGGATTGCTTACTTCTAAAGGCGCCAACCGATAATCTCCCGTTAGGTCTAGCGCGGTCAGAAGGTTGTCCAAGGCCGTTTGCGCCGCCATGAGACTCGACTCAAGTTCACGTTCACTCCGCAATACGCTAAGTTGACCACTGATTAAGTCTGCTTCACTGGCCTCTCCCAACTCTGCCTTTTGTACGATTACTACCAGGTTGGCCTGGGCGTTATCCAGACTTGTTCGGGCAAGAGCTAGCCTTGCTTGAGCAAGTTGGGCGGTACGATATAAGTCCTCAATTTTTAGCTTGGTGTTCTCCACCAGATACTCCCGCTGAGCTTGGAGCACAGCTTGGTTTTGCTCAGCAGTGGTGAGAGTAATCCGATCCCCACTTAAGCTGGGTGAGGGCCAGAGAGTTTGCTCCAAGGCGATGGACCAAGTTGTACTTAAATCCAGCTCATCCAGCTTCACCGAAGGAGAAATGCTACCAGTCAGTGTGGTTCCCTTTAGACTTGACTTGGACAGCGACAGCGAACCGCCTGTGGATAGTTGAGAGGTTTCACTATCAAAGTTGTGGGTATAGCGGAGTAGGTTACTAGTTAGATCAAGTCCCAAGGAATGCTTGTCTATTACGCTCTGGATCGTGTCCTCCACGTTTTCTAAATTAGCTAACCAGGCTTGATAATCACTATGAAACTCTACTCGCGCCAGGGCCTCATCCAAAGTTAGGAGCAGGCTCTCTGCACTGGCCGTGGTTCCCAGTCCAACTACAAAGCAAAGTACAACCAAAACTAAAACAAACTTTTTCATTGTAACTTCCCATCCAATCCCAGCAAGTGATGGAACTGCAGGAAGCTAATGAGATACGCCACTTTAGCATCTTGCCAGTTATTATGGGAGTTCAACATGGAGATTTTGTGTTGCAAAAGCTGCATTTCCGTAATCAAACCTGCCTCTTCTTGCTGCTGATAGATGGCATATGTTTCTTGAGCGATCTCCCAATCCCGCTCAGCACTAGTTAGTCGGGCACGATTATCCGTGAGTGAATGGTAGGACGAGGTGATACTCTCCACGATACTAGCCTGCTCTTGCTCCAAGTTTAGGCGGCTAATGGTAATGTTCAGCTCTGCCCTCTTCACATCAATGGGGGCACTTCCGTCTATTTTAGAGGTTTGCAGCTGCCTTTCTTGCAGTTCCAGACTGGATTTTTGATCCCACAGATTAAAGCTGTTTTCCAAACCTAACGCAATGCTCTCCTCCAACGTCAGATCTAATTCTGGCAAAGCAAATTCTAGCCCAAGTTTTAGAGCTGTATCTTCAGTAAGGCCAACTAGTCGCTTTAACTGACGCGTGGTTTCTGCGAGGGTGTGTTCTGCCGCTAATTCTGCCCTTTTCGCAGCTTCAAGCCGATTTAGCTCTTGTAAGTCATCTAGTCTCCCTGCATCACCAATGCGCACTTTTTCTTGAACTATTGTATAATCGTGTTCAGCAATGCTCCGCTCTAACTCCCTGATCTCCAATGCCCGCTCCGCAGACAAGACATCAGTATAAGCTCGGAAAATCTCCAAGTAGTTGTTCCTCTTGGCAGTGCGGTAGGTGTTGCGAGCCCGCTCAAGACTGTGTTCTGCTTGCATTTTACTTTGCTGCGAACCGCTCATCAGATTTGATGCCATGGCCTTTTGATAGTCAATCTCCGCGATCTCAAGGTTAATCTCCGCAATTTTTAGACCAAGATTGTTTTCATTCATCAGCTCAACTGCTTGCTCGAAGCTTAACTCCTGCAAAGAGCTGGCCTGGACAGGAGTAAAGCCTACTATAAGCAGAGTAAAGATTAAGATCAAGTTCCTAAAGTTGTACTTCATTTTTCGAGTCCTCCTTATAACACTTCTTATCAATCTACGAGAATACTTCGTAGCCTCCCTACGCTCTTTTGATGGCAAAGGTTGTTTTTAGAGTATTCAACATGAAACTGGAAAATCCCGGTTGATTTCAGGAGTAAGAAAAAAGACCCATGCGGGTCTTATCAAACTCTGGTTGCGTACTCAGCTAGCAAATCTAGGTCCCAAAGTAGCTGAAGCATGGTGTAGCGTGGTCTAACTTCTTTAGCATAGAGTACTCCCTGTCGAACTAGTTCGGCATTAATTCCCACCTCCGCAGGATTAACTGCACCACCTGCACCACGAATTAACCCAATCACTTGCTCGGGTGCAGGTACTTCATCTAATACCTCCCGGATTTGGGGCCACTTTGTGGCAATCACCTTAATTCTCTCTTCCCTTGCCGATAGGGAGTTCTTTTGAGTCTCTTCCTCAAGCTGGAACACCCCAGGTGCAGCAGCTAAAAATGCTTCTCTGATCCCGCTCTCCCAATTCTCCATATATGGTGCAGTTCTGCTAGCAATAGACTTTTCGTCAAACTCCTCTTCACTGAGAAACTGATACAGTCTAGCCATTAGGACTGTGGCGATACCAACCTTGGTTCCGTGGAAAATCGCCTTTTTTCCTTCTGCTTGAAAACGCATTTCCCAGAAATGGGACAAATGATGCTCACTTCCCGAGGCTGGCCTGGAGTTACCAACATAGCTCATCCCGATCCCTGCCATAAGCAGAGCTTCCATCAGACCCCCGATAGCTTCAGGATCCCCTTGGGCGATTCCCTCCTGCAGAGATACGGTTCGCTCCAGGGATTTTCTAGTCATCTCCACTACCTGATCACAATAGTACTCTCCGTTAATGATTGCGGATAGCTTCCAATCGGCCAGGCAGGTATATTTACCAATTACATCGCCAAATCCAGCTGCAATCATTTCTTTTGGGGCGGTCCTAATCACATCCAGATCCGCAATGATTGCCCTAGGCATCTGGCACTCAAAGGTAGTCTTCAGATTGTTTCTGATCAATGCCGCTCCCGAGGATGCATAACCATCCATAGAGGGGGCGGTAGCAACTATGTAGTAGGGTAGTCCTAAGCGGTGGCTGAAAAACCGCGAGAGATCATTTAAAGTTCCGGATCCCACCGCAATAACGAGGTCACAGGTTGGATCATAATTCATTCCCAGCTTGCCTAGGGCCATCTCATCGGGGATAAGTTCTTGGTCCGCAAATACATAAGAAGAAAAATTAATTTCCGCTTCAGCAAGTAGTTCCAAAAGTCTTTCGCCAGCCACTTTATGAGTATTGCAATCCGCAATAATAAAGGGCTTTGTAAAACCATCCTGGCGAATCAGATCTGCAATTTTGGTTAATGAGCCAGAAGCAACTTCAATAGTATTGATATCAATTCTATGGTCCTTACCACAAGGGCAATCGCTAATTCCGCTTAGATAATCAGCAATTTTCATATCATTACCTCCATTCGAACGCGTAATAAGCTCGCGTTAATTATAGATTGATGATTGGTGTTTTAAAAGGTGTTGTACTAAACTTGGGAAAAGCGCACGAACGAGCAACAAAACAACCACAAACGAGCACAATCAAGCAACAGAATAGGTACACTTGGAGACAACAAAAGCCTAGAGTAGTTATACTCCAGGCTATCCATACTTTAGCGATTGATCTATGACACTGCTGAGGAATCAGCAGGAGCAAGCAGATATTTGGCGTGATTTTCCAAGAGTTCATTGGGACTATCCGAAATAATAATGCATTCGTGAAAGTCCAGCGCCTTGCACAGTGTCTGTTTATTAGCCTTGGAGCTATCCATCAAGACATAAGTCTTTTTGGAATGTTCCATAACTAGGCGCTTTTTGCGGGCTTCACGCACATCGGGAGTATTAATCCCGCTTTTTACCGAATAACCATTTGCTCCCAGAAAGGCCTGATCAAAAAAGAGGTTAGAAAGTTGCTCTTCAGTAACGGGACCGTAGACGGATCCAAGCACGGTTGAAACCTCACCGCCCAAGAATAAGCAAGTAAAGGCACACTCTGCCAGAAAAGGGAAGATCTCAGTATTGGAGGTCACGACCGTTATTTTCTTATCTGCCAAATACTTCACCATTTTCGTTGCGGTAGTGCCTGAATCAAGATAAATAATCTCCCCATCTTCCACCAAAGATGCGGCGTAACGGGCGATTCTTTCCTTCTCCTCCGTATTGAGCCGTTCTTTAGTCTTCAAAGGTACTTCGTAGGCAATAGTTCTAAGTTTAGCCGCCCCGCCTCTGAGGATATCAATAAAGCCCTCTTCTTCCAGGAGTTTTAGATCACGTCGGATTGTGGCCTCTGACGTGTCTTGAAACTTCTCACAAAGCTCTTGGAGATAGACAATCTCCTTTTTCTCCAATTCGGCAAGAATATGCTGCCTACGAACATACGGAATCATTACTGCACCTACCACCTTCACTAATAATAAACTGGCTGCAGGGTGTGGCTCGCAAAACTCTTTTCCAAATCAGCTAAACTGGGCATCGCCACCTGTGTGCCCGGTTCGGTAACGGTAATGGATGCGGCAAGGGTTGCCCAAACTGCTGCCTCTTCTGGTGACAGATCCTGCAACAACTTGGCAGCAAACACGCCAACATAGCTGTCGCCTGCACCAGTTGTATCCACCGCACGTACTTTTTGAGCTGGGATAAAAATCTTTTCTTTTCCATTATACAATAAGCTTCCGCCTGCACCAAGGGTGATAATCACCAGGTCGCTCACTTTCTGATGCAAAATCTCACAAGCAACCAAAGCATCTGCCAATGTTTGAACCGACTGTCCTGCATAATAACTTGCTTCCATCTCATTCACAATTAGACAATCGACCATTGAAAGCCTGCTCTCATCAATGGGTAATGCTGGTGCAGCATTTAGGATTACATAGGATCCATGCTTTTTGGCTAACTCAATCCCCAATTCAGTAACCGCGGTGGGTATCTCCATCTGAAACAACACCACCGAACTTTGGGCGATTTCGTTTTCCAACCCTACCAAGTAATCAGCTGTCAGGGCAAAGTTCGCTCCTCGAACGATATTTCCAAACACTGAGCCATCGGGTAAGACGTTGTTGATCCCTAAACCGGTTGATTCATCTGTCTTTAAAATGTGGGAAGTGTCCACTCCAAAATCCTGCAATTGGGCTTCAATATGACGCCCATATAGATCACGACCTAAAGCGCCAATCATCATGGTTGGAACACCCAGCTTTGCAGCTTGGACCGCTTGATTAGCCCCCTTGCCACCTCCACCGGTTGTGACCCGATCCACCTGAAAGGTCTCTCCCATGTGGGGCAGACGTTCTTGTTCTAGGATGATGTCAAAATTAAGGGATCCGATGACAAGTATTCTGCCTGATTTTTGCATGACAAGCCTCCTAGTCTGCAATAAGGGATTTTTGATATAGCTTCGATTGGATAAACTCGAAGTATACGGCGATAACGATGATCGTTCCTGTAGCAATGTACTGCCAGAAAGTATCCACACCAGTTACGATCAGTCCAACCTTGAGAGTGGATAGCAAAATTGCTCCCAATAAAGTTCCCAACACCGTACCTTTTCCGCCGGCCAAACTAGCTCCACCAATTGCAGTTGCGGCAATAGCATCAAGTTCATAACCTTGACCTGCAGTTGGTTCACCTGTACCTAGACGGGCCAACATGACTAAACCAGCCAAAGCTGCTCCAATACCCACCATACTATAGGCAAAAATCTTAAACTTATCAATGTTTACACCAGAAAGGCGAGTTGCCTCTTCATTACCGCCCATGGCATAGATATAGGCGCCAAATGGAGTGTACTTTAAAATAATATGGCAAATTACTGCGAAACCTAGCAGAATAAAAATCGAAACCGGAACGTAGGGCAAGATCTCTCCATCGATCATTTGGCGAAACTCACGTGGAATACGCAAGACTGGCCATCCTCCGGTAATAACATAGGCAACTCCTCGGTAAATACTCATGGCACCTAAGGTAGCCACAAAGGGCTGCAACTTTAGCTTAGCCACTACAGTGCCGTTAATCAATCCCAATCCGAAGCCCACGCCCACTCCAATTACACTAGCTAAAATGGGGTTAACTCCTGCGACCAGAATCTTACCTGTAACTACAATGACAACCGCAAAGATGGAACCAATGGACAGATCATTACCACCAGTCAAAATCGCAAAGGTAATTCCAATGGCCAGCAGTCCATTAATTGTACTTTGCTTTACAATATCCAAAATGTTATAGATGCTAATAAAACTAGTGTCAATCAGGGTGAAAATGACAAACATAGCCACCAGGGCTATTACAATTCCCATCTCCCGAAACACAGCCTTTTTCCGTTGTGGTTTGCTCATTTCTGTTCCCCCATCGCGTAGTGTAGAATTCTTTCTTCAGTAAGCTCGGTGTAGTCTAACTCCTTAACAATTCTACCTTCGTTCATAACCATGACGCGGTCGCTCATGCCAATAATTTCAGGTAGTTCAGAAGAAACCATAATAATCGATTTCCCTTGTTCAACCAGATCTTCAATTAAGGAATAAATCTCTTCTTTCGCTCCCACATCAACGCCCTTGGTGGGCTCATCGAAGATTAGAATATCCGATTCTGACGAAAGCCACTTGGCCAGGACAACCTTTTGCTGGTTTCCTCCACTCAATAACTGGGTGAGAAACTCTGGATCAGTGGTGTTGAGGTTCGTTGCCTCACCTAAACGGCGGCAGTTTTCTGCCTTAGCAGCATGAGATATGAACCCGTTACGGGTAAACTTGTGTATACTAGCCAAAGCCATATTATCTGCGTTATTAAGGCTCTTTACAAAGCCTTGTGTCTTTCGCTCCTCTGGAATCAAACCAATTCCGTGGGATAAACCTTGCTCAGGAGTGGAAATCTCCACCTTCTCGCCACGCAAGTACACTTCTCCGCTGGTCTTTTTATCAGCACCAAAAACGGCTCTAACCACGTCAGTCCGTTTTGAACCAACGAGACCGGCAAATCCGAGAATTTCTCCTTTACGCAAGGTGAAGGATACGTTTTCAAAAACTGGCTCAACACTAAGTCCTTTAACCTCTAGAACGACTTCATCAGTGAAACGCCGTGGACGATGACGAACTGCAAATGCCGAAACATCTCTGCCCACCATCTGCTTAATCAACTCTTCACGCGTAATTTCGCTGATTTGGTGTGTACCGACAAAGCTTCCATCACGGAGCACGGTTACACTGTCGGCCAACTCG
>JAAZLQ010000262.1 GCA_012799255.1 Bacillota bacterium | reverse complement strand
TACCTGCTTGAAATTGTGCAGTTAAGCCAGGCTATTCAATCTTGAGGGAATGGGAGATATCATCCAATCCAATATGGTATAAAAGCAAGTGTACTAAACCACACTTGCTTTTTTGTTTAGCCAGGTTCAAATCATAAAGCCGGGGCAACGGCCATAGAATAATCAGGAGGGGAACAAGAAGGGGTCTAGCGTATGCGCAAAATTTTGCGAAAGTTTTGGAGCAACTCCCTCCGCTACAGCTGGCCGGCCTATTTAACCATTGCCATATTTTTTGTTCTCGGGGCCATTGCCGGCAATTATGGCGTTAAAGTTCTGCCTGTGGATAAAGCACAGGAGCTTAATGCTTACCTGGACCAATTTATACAACACACCGGCCTCATAGAATTTGATAATACCGGCGTCTTATGGCCGGTGTTATCTAACCACCTGATACTTTTTGCAGAAATATATCTATTAGGCTTAACCGTCATTGGCATTCCCGTGATGCTGGGCATAATCTTCACCCGCGGTTTTGTCTTTGGTTATTGTGCGTCATTTTTAATCAACAATAAAGGCGTTCAGGGCCTTGCCCTGGCCGGTGCCGCACTCTTGCCGCAAAATATCCTGCTGCTCCCGGCGCTATTAATAGGTGGGGCGGCATCTTTAAGTTTCGCCCTGTTGCTGCTCAAGCGCTTTCAAAACTCGCAAATCATCATTTGGCCCAGTTTTCTGGCCTACACTGGTGTGATGGTGGCAGCCCTGCTGGCAGCGGCCGTTGCCGGTTTGGTGGAGGTGTATTTAACGCCGCTGCTTTTAAAGCTGGCCATTGCTTACCTGATCTAGCCGGCAGCAAAATATTAAAGGGATTATATGGTGGCGTGTGGAAATAAAGTCTAAACGGACTTTATTTTTTTGGGGTAAAGGCATGGAGAAACTTCTTGCGGAATTTATTAATTATCTCGCTGTTGAACGGGGACTGGCCAGAAACACGCTGCTGGCGTACCGTACCGATCTGATGAGCTATTTAGCTTTTTGCCGCCAATATAATATGACCGATCTTAACCAGGCTGGAAAAGACGCGGTCATGTCGTATATTTATCAGTTGCAGGTAAACAACAGTTCGCCGGCTACCATATCCCGCCGCCTGGCGGCCATCAAAGCTTATTACCGGTTTGCTTTTAATGAAGGAGTGCTCACCAAAGACCCTGTGCAAGACCTGGAATCACCAAAGCCGGCTCAGAGGCTGCCCCGGATCCTGAATGTAGAAGAGGTGGATCTATTACTCAGCCAACCCCGTATTAGTCAGCCGGCGGGTTTGCGTGACAAGGCCATGCTGGAATTACTATACGCCACAGGGCTGCGTGTCTCCGAGCTGGTCTCCCTGGACCTGAATAACCTCAACCTGGAAAACAATTTTATCCGCTGCTACGGCAAAGGTTCCAAAGAGCGCATCGTGCCTATAGGTGAAATTGCTGTGCATTTTGTTAAGGAATACCTGCAGCGTGGCAGGGGTAAGCTAGAAAAATCCGGGACAAGCCCCGCTCTTTTTCTAAATCAGCGGGGTCAAAGACTGACCAGGCAGGGCTTTTGGAAGATAATCAAGAAATATGCTGCTCAGGCCAGGATCGACACAGTTAT
>JAAZLQ010000367.1 GCA_012799255.1 Bacillota bacterium | reverse complement strand
CCAACTCCCAATCCAACTCCCAATCCAACCCCAACCCCTACTCCTGATCCGGGTACGCCCATTCTTCCTGTGCAACCTAGCAAGCCCAGCCCAGGAACCTCTGTTCCCAAACCTAATCCGAGCTTAAGCAGTGAGGAACAGAACTTGATTAATCAAGTTAATCAGGAGCGGATTAAAAATGGTCGTCAACCACTACAGATTGACTATGGTTTGGTATCTGTAGCCAAAACTAAGAGTCATGACATGGCGGTAAACAGCTACTTTAGTCATGTTTCACCCACCTTGGGTACAGTATATAACATGCTAGATAGTGCGGGAATCAGTTACTCCCGTGCTGGCGAGAACATTGCTAAGACCGGAAATGTATCGAGAGCTCATACACTGTTTATGAACAGCGACGGTCATCGGGTTAATGTACTTCATTCTGGGTACACCCATATCGGTGTTGGCATTGTCAAACAGGGGACAAGCTACTATATAACCCAAGTCTTTATCAAGAAGTAAGTTCGGAAATAGTTGACCCCGCTGGAGAAAAAGACCAGCGGGGTTCTTTATTGGAATAGGGCTAAGAGCAGAATTTGGAATATACCGATCACAAACCCTATGACGCCTCCAAAGAGTTCCACATACCTCAGTTCATTTTTGGCCACCTTCAACACTAGGCTCTCTAAGTGGACTAGGTCGAAGGACTTGATCTTCTCTTCCACTAGATTTCCCAAGAAGTTGTTTTCTTTGAGTTCCGCACTGAGATTCATCCCTAGTTGGGAAAAAAGGTGCTCTAGCTCATTAGCTACCAACTCTTCGAGGTGATAACGAATCTTTTGCTCCGTATGTTCCAAGATAAAGCGCGGCAGATAGCGCTGAAGCTTAGTGGCTAGATGTTCGGTGATGAGACTACTAATCCTTTGGCGGTTTTCTGGTGTGTTTATTGCGGCTATCAGCTCATCTGCAGGTAATAGGTCATCATTTAAGACTTCGCCTATGCTCTTGGCAATATCTAACTTGCGTCTCGGGAGTACCCCCAAAAATTCCCACCCGAATATTTTGATGGGTTTCCTTGGCCAGAATAGCATTTTAATAGCAATTACATTCGTACCCCAACCAATTAGGGCTCCCATAACAGGCAAAGATATAAGTTCCCAGTTCATATCAGATTCCCCTTAAATAGATAAGAATGATGTCCCTAGTATACCTGACCAGCGTCGAAAATCAACTCTAGTTTGCCCCGAAGAAACAGGAGGCATCAATTTTGATTTCCCCATTATTAATGTTATAATGTGAAAGACTACACAATCTTGTGCAATTCTTAACAGAGGGAGGGAAGCCATAGTAGTCTACCTATCTAGAATAGACGGAATATTAACCATAGTTGATTAGCAATCAAGCTAGACTACGCAGGCAACTACGGATGGACGGGAAACTATTCATAGGAATCGCAGACAATAATCGCTGTGCATCAGTAGTCGTGGGGGATTCATCTGGAAGGATTCTCAGGACTGGTAGGGGTGGTTCGGTGAACTATCTCAGCTGTGGAGTGGAGCAGGCACGGGAGAACTTGCAGAACATCATCACCCACCTGGTGGGATGGGAGAGGCGGACTCAACTAGCGGGAGTCTGTATTACATATAAGTCTGATTTCCTGGTTAACGATAGGGTGATGATGCCCTTGGTAACAGACATTCTCGGCAATACCACTGTACATATTGAGGACTTTACCATCAGCTGTAAGCTTGGTATTCATGATGTGAAGGACCGGCTACTCTTGGTTGGTGGGCGAACGGGTTTGGTTGTTTTCCAAGCGGAATCGGGGTTGTACCGAAACATCCGGGATACAGCATTGCGCTGGAACCCACGTATACGCCTGAATTATCAAATGGACAAGGTTTTAAAGTGGGGCACCCAGGCTGACTTGGATGCCTTTTTCTATATGAAAGCTAAGCTGAATAGTGGAGCGTGTTTATGCCATCTAGTCAAGCTTCTAGATGACTTTGTGGACCAGGGTACTACCTGGGCTCTGGAAGTTGCCTATGACTTGGCCCATGATCTAGTCAGTTTAGTGATCAGAATGGCCGCCTATTTCAGTAGATTTGATCCTGTGATCGGTTTTTATGGTCCTGTTCTATTGGGTTCGAGGATAATTAGGCGGAGGGTGCACCAAATAATCCACCTGTTGTTCCCCGAATCAGAAATTAGGGAAGCTCCCCTGGCTCCAGCGAAAGGCGCCTATGTTTCCGCCTTACTTACAAGGAGATCTGATGCAAAGCAAGAAGTGATTAACAACTTCTATAATTCGGCAAGAAGTATCAGGCAGAGAGGATGGCTAGACTTTGGCACTGACAGCTCATGAGATTACAGGTACTATTAAGCGACCATTCAAACTTGCATATGCCCTGCACTTACCATCGGGTTATGGCAAGGAGGGAGCCGAGAAATGGCCGGTGGTTTTTTTCTTGCATGGTGCCGGCGAACGGGGAGCCGACCTGACCATGTTAGAGAAACATGGCTTACCTAAACAGGTGAAAGAAGGACGGGATTTTCCATTTATTATGGTGGCACCCCAGTGTCCTTCCGATTGGACATGGGATCGGAGTCTTGAGGAACTGGACTTTTTACTCGCTGAGATTATTTCAGACTACTCAGTAGATGTGGAACGGATCTATCTAACCGGTTTGAGCATGGGGGGCTACGGAACTTGGCACTGGGCTGTTAAGCAACCTCACGCCTTCGCAGCCTTAGTACCCATCTGCGGTGGAACAATGCCCTTGATGGGCTTTCCGGAGAGAATCGCAGAGCTCCAAAACGTCCCCATTTGGGCGTTTCACGGTTCCGATGATCAGGTGGTTCCGGTGGTCCGCACCGAGGAGTTGGTGGAAGTGTTGTTGAACCTAGGCGCACCAGTTCGTTTTACAAAGTATGCGGGAGTAGGTCATAATTCTTGGGAAAGGGCCTATAATGAGCCAGAGTTGATTCCTTGGCTTCTGGAAAAGACGAATATCAGTTTTAGCCTGATCAAGTAGCGTTTTTTTGAGCACCAGTTAGAGCCAACCAAAATCACAGGTTGGTTCTTTTTTATCGGAGATTATTTGAAGTAGCAGGTATCTGAAAAGCGCCAGCGAAATTACACCATATCTTAACCGAGGAGGTAATAAATGTGAAAAGATTTGGACTACTTAGTTTGCTGCTCGTGACTCTGCTTTTGACCGGCTGTTTGGCCCCCAGTATTCGGATTGCGATTACACCAAATCCGATTGAACTCGAATTTGGTGATGAAGAACTGGAGAAAATCCAGGTGAAGCTCAGCTTTTCTGGAATCGGCTTTTACCAAGTGGATCGCATAGTTGTTTCAATTGAGGGTGAGGACAAGAATGGAGAAGCCATACGGGAAGAGCTGACCAGTAAGGAAATCAAGAAAAAGATTCCTATGGCATTTTTTGGTAGTCACACCGAAGAGTTTAAGTCAATCAGTTTGGACAGTTTCTTAGGTGGCTTTTATGAAAATGACAAGAGTGACGAAATTTATAAGGAGAAGCTGTTGGGTGAGGAGTACAAGTTAATTATCAAGATTGAAGGTCCGAAAGAAACATCTGGTAGCACAACAATCAAGTTTATTTAGATAAAAAATCAGCCCAATCCGGAGCTAGCTCTGGGTTGGGCTCTATTTTTCCATTGAGAGAGGTATATTATTCTCCAAAGGGAATTTAGGCAATAGTTAAACTTAAGGGGGCACTAGTGATGAAAAAAGTTCAAATGGTTAGTGCACTTTTTATTGTTGTTTTCCTCACCGCTGGAGTGGTGCAGCCTGCCCTGGCCAGTACATATTGGGAGAGGATGGCGCAAGGATTTCCGAATTCAATCACGGTTTATGATTATGTTTATCAGCTTCAATCAGCTGAATTAGAAGTTAATGCCAGGATCCCACAACTCCATGGCATGCCTGATCTGAACTGGCAGGCAGACTTCAACGCTAGCTTGCGTGAAGGTCTCATACAGTTCGTAGCTCATCTCCAGGACATGGTTTGGGAAGATCAAATGTATCCCTACGAAGGACTCATCGACTTCGAGGTCAAGCTTAACCGTGGTGGTCTTCTGAGCATTGCCATCGTCTCCTACACGTTTACCGGAGGCGCGCATGGAATGACTGCCTATGTTTACCGAAATCTGGACCTAAGCACCGGTCAAGAGATCGCTTTCTATGATCTTTTCAACACCGATGCAGAAATTGAACGAGCTGCTCAAGTTATTAATGAAAAGATAGTTCAAGAGCCAGATTGGTTTTTCATTGATCACTTTACGCCGTCTTTGTTCTCAGAAAATCAAGGTTATTATCTTCAAGAAAACCAGGCAGTGATTTGCTTCGGCTTATATGAACTTGCACCCTATGCAGCCGGTATTCAAGAGTTCGCGGTTTCCGCACCATAGGGGATTAACTCCACACTGTCTCCGTCTTTGATGGAAGTTGTGAAACCAGCTTTTATTCCATTGACGAAGATTGAGCCTCCCTTTTTTACGAAGGCTTCTTCGAGTTCATAATCTCGGAAGATGTCGGTAACAATATACGAGCTGAGTGGACCAACTGAACCTGATTCAAACTGAATCTTGTCTTGGGGCCTGATTACATAATCAAAGGATGCCTCTTGACCATTGACGCGAGGGATCGGTCCCTTGCGGGTGAGTTGGATTTTCTGTCCATTGACCTCAATAGTGATTCCGGGAACATCTTGTTTATTAGAGTTTAAGACATTTGCTAAGGTAACGGGCCTACGAGAGTACCTTACCTCCACACCTGAACGTAGGGGAGTAGTCAAGGACTTCTTTTCTCCATTCACGAAGAGATCGATCCCCTCCATGACAGTTCTTTGCTCCCCATTAAGAGTAAAGGATATTTCCTGTTCCACCGGAATCTGAAGATAGTCAAATAGCTCTCTAAAGGTGGTAATGGGCTGCAGAACTATTTCGTCTCGATCTTGTAATAGATAGTCAAAGGTGCGTTCTTGACCATTAACTAAGACTTTGGGCCGAACTTCTAACTGCGAATCATTAAATGTGATGGCGTAAACCTGTGCTTCAGCATCTATGAAATCTCCCAGGGTTACTTGAGGTGGTCCACCTTGCTGACCAGGTTGCACGATCAACGAATCTTCGTCCGCCAACGGAGCTCCAAGTTCGCAAGGTTCTCCGTTCTTAGTAATCACAGCAGGGCGACCCATGGTTCCGGCCAGGGTAATGCACCGGCCATTGAACTCAACCGTGAAGGCTGGACCAGGACGTCCGACAAACTCTGTCGGAGCTATCCCCGCATTTAGGAGTGCTTCGCCTACTGTGGATGAGGCCAGGTTGAGGAACTGCATGCGTTTTCCATTAATCGTCACGTGAATAAGCTTCATAACTCGCCCATCAAGATGGGCACAGCCAATACCAATAGGTGTGATTACCTCGGGACCATTGAAATGGGGAACGCCTTGCACCATCTGTGTACTGCTACGATCCCTCATACGCACAAGATTCTCAGGTAACCCTAGGTTTCTTGCTAAGAGTTCAGCAAGACCAGGCACGCGGCTTCCTCCCCCGATAAGAATCACACCTTTTGGTGTGGAGCCGTTAAGTGCAATGATTTCTGCAGCAATCTTCTCAGCTAACGTTTCCACTCGAGGTCTTATAGCAACAAGCACCTCATCATAGCTAAGGTACAACGTGTTACCGAACACATCTTGACATTGGGAGGTTTGACCAGGTTCAAGATTCACCTTTACTTGTTCAGCCACCTTAAAATCTAACAAGAAGTGATCCGCCAAACCTGCTGTAATTGCATCCCCTGCGTAAGCCACCATGCCATAACCTTTCACTGTGCCTTCCGCCGAGATGGCTAGATCAGAAGTACCTGCCCCTACATCCACAAGGGCAATATTAAGCATACGCATAGTAGGGGGTACAACCACGTGCATGGCTGCAATGGGCTCTAGTGTCAGGGAGTGCATTTCTAAACCCGCCTCATCCAGGGCGGTATTTAGAGAATCAATGACTATGCGCGGTAAAAACGTCGCGATTATTTCTACCTGAGCATTCTTCCCTTGGTGCCCTTCTAAAGCGCCAATGGGTTCTCCATCAAGATAGTATTGGATCACGCTGTAACCTACACATAAGAAACTGTGCATCACACCATCTGCTTGGTGAGGGGAAAGGTGTTCCACAGCATCCCGGACTGCAGCTAGTTCAAGGGCCTGCACTTCATCAGCGCTTAGTCGCTGATGTTCACCGAGTTCTATGCTACTCTTGCCTGTTTGAGTACGTAATGAACGGCCAGCGGCAGCCACCGCGGCTTTAGTCAGTGTTACACCATAAGAATCTTCTAGCTCAGATTTTATCTTCTTAATGGTACTGGCCACAGCTTCAATATGATGAATTTGCCCATCGGCCATGGCGCCCGGTAGTTGCTGATGCATGATTGCTTCTTTGATCTCAAAACTTTCACCAGTGGAAGTCAAAATTAGACCGGCAATCGATCGGGTTCCAATATCTAAGGCAAATACTTCAGTAGTACTCATTAACCTCACCTCAACCACTGTATTTCGCCACAAAGGCAGCTGATCCTGTTTTTACCTACCAAGGGAGGAGACTTTTGCCCAAAGGAGAAGATATGGGAAAATACGCTTTAGGAGTGAACGACATGGGACAACTTCCAACACGTGATCAGATTGCGTCAGAACTAAAATGGCGCTTAGAAGACATTTATGAAAGTAACGAAGCCTTTGAGCAAGGTTTAGCCCAGCTGAAAGCTGATAAGCAAAAAATGCTAGATTTGCGGGGAACAATTACTTCAGGCGAGAACTTGCTTAAAGCACTGCAAGTACACGATGAAGTCACCTTACTCTTAAGTCGTGTCATTGCCTATTCTCATATGAGGAAGGACGAGGATAACGCGAATTCTTTGTATCAGGGTTATGCAGATCAGGCCAGCGGTACCGCGGTGGATCTGAGAAGTGCCATGGCCTTCTTAGTTCCAGAGATTCTTGCACTTGATCCTGATACCGTTCGTGGCTGGATTCAGGAAGTTCCCGGGCTTAAGCTATATGAACATCAACTGGAGAATATCATGCGCATGAAGGCTCACACCCTGCCCGCAGAACAAGAAGAACTCTTGGCTGCCGCGGGAGAATTGGCTCAAGCGCCCAGTAACATTTTCCGGATGTTTAACAACGCAGATTTAAAGTTCCCACAGGTGAAGAACGATGCTGGCGAAATGGTGGAATTAACCCATGGTCGTTATATTCAACTCTTGGAATCCCAGGATCCTGAGGTGCGCGAGGGTGCTTTTAAAGCCATGTACGAAACCTATTCAGCCTGGAAGAACACCCTAGGGGCGACTTATGTATCTGCAGTGAAGAAGGAACTTTATTTCTCCAAAGCCAGAAAACATGGATCGTCTCTAGAGGCTGCCCTCTTCCAGGATAATGTAGATCCTGATGTCTACAAGAATCTAGTGTCATCTATTCATGACCATTTACCTCTCTTACACCGTTACGTACGCCTGCGTAAGAGACTACTAGGTTTGGAAGAATTGCACATGTGGGATCTGTATGTTCCCATGGTTTCTGGTCAAGACGAGGAGATCTCGCGTGAAGAAGCTGTGGAGATGGTTCAAACGGGACTGTATCCCTTGGGAGAACAGTATCTCAGTGATTTGGCTACAAGCTTTACAGATGGCTGGATTGACTGGTTAGAAAATCGAGGAAAGACCAGCGGTGCCTATTCTTGGGGTACTTATGGCGTTCATCCCTATGTACTCATGAACTACCAAGGAACTCTGAATGATGTTTTCACCTTAGCCCATGAGTTGGGCCACGCCATGCATAGTTTTTATTCCAACAAAAACCAGGAGTTCGTCAACTCCGCTTATACGATCTTTGTTGCTGAGGTGGCATCCACCCTTAATGAGGCGTTGCTCATGGACGATTTACTCAAAAAGACCACAGACCCCAAACGACGGGCGTATCTATTAAACCACTACCTCGAGCAATTTAGGGGAACTGTATTTAGACAGACTATGTTTGCAGAGTTTGAGATGATCGTCCACGGAAAAGTCGGGGATGGCGAAGCCCTCACCGCCGAGCAGCTGTCTGAAATCTATTATGAGCTTAACAAAAAGTACTTCGGTGACGATATTGTCGTGGATGAGTTGATTGCCATGGAATGGGCGCGCATTCCCCATTTCTATAGACCATTCTATGTCTACAAGTACGCTACAGGTTTTTCAGCTGCAGTATCCCTTGCTCAACAGATTCTTGAGGAAGGCGAACCTGCCGTTGAACGTTATTTAGAATTCCTAGGTAGTGGTGGATCCGACTATCCAATTAACCTCTTACAACGGGCTGGTGTGGATATGAGCAAGCCTGAACCTATCATCCAGGCTATGGAAGTCTTTGCTGAACTGCTAAGCGAGTTAGAACAGTTGGCAGAGACCGAACTCTAAATCCTTTTCGTTTTCCCAGGCAAGATGGGCCCCCGGGCCCATCTTTTTTTCAGTTACTTGCCAAATCAAACGATTGCGCAACCGTGATAGATGTGGCAGGATACTTTATCCAAAATGCCGAATTAATTACTATTATTTTTTATCATACTCTTTACTAAATGAGGATATCTAAAGGGAGTGCCTCGACCAACGGTTACATGGAGGGATCAATAGTGAGCAACTTGGCAAATGCAATGATTCACCTAAGGAGTTCTTATCCGACCTTGAGGCCCGCTGAACGGCGCGTGGCTGATGAGATCTTGGATGATCCGAAACGGGCGGTACATTTATCCATTACTGAGTTGGCAAAACGTGCTGAAGTGAGCGATGCTACCGTGGTTAAGTTTTGCAAACGTCTGGGGTATAAGGGATTTCAGGAGTTCAAGATCCTGTTGGCCCAGGATGTGGCCACCAAACCAATACTTACGGATGGCGAAATTGAACTTGGTAATGATGTTAAAACGATAAAGGAAAAGATCTTTCAGGCAAGTATTAATGCCTTGCAAGATACAGCCCGTGTTTTGGATTCTGATGCACTAGAGGTGGCGGTACAGGCCATCGCCAAGGCCAAGGAAATTCACTTTTACGGATTGGGAGCGTCGGGGATTGTGGCCCAATATGCGGAACGGAAGTTTTCCCGAATTGGGCTGAGAGTTGGTGCTTTCGTTGATACCCACATGCAAATTGCTAGGGCAGTACATTTGCAACCGGGCGACGTGGCTATCAGTTTGTCCTTTTCCGGCGAAACTAAGGAAATTGTTGAGGCTAATCGAGCAGCTAAAGTTGCAGGGGCGCTAAGTATTGCCATCACGAGCTACTCGCGTTCTACCCTTGCCCAAGAGGCCGACTTGCTTCTCTTGATTTCTGCTCATGAAAACGTATGCCGAGGTGCCTCCCTATCCTGCCATCTTACCCAGCTAAGCACTATTGACACCTTGTTTACGGCAGTAGCTTTGGCGGATCATTCTCGCACAGCACAGGCCATTGAAAGGACAAAGGATATTCTAAGCCAACGCCATTAAAATCAAGGTTAGCCACGTTTAACGGGCTAACCTGATGTTTATAGGTGTGGTTTATCCCACATTGGGAATTGCGGCTCGAATACCTAGTGATTCTAGCGTCTGACGCAACTGCCTTTCGTCGAAGGCCAAGCGTCCTGCTTGCCAGCAATGGTAAGTCGGAACATCCCGGTGGATTGTTGCCAAGTGTCGATAGAGAAGGGCTTGTTCGGTGTTTTCTGCCAAGTTCATACCGGCCTTACCGGGGAGAAGGTGGGTATTTTTAATAACTCCATCTAAAGAACCGAATTTATTTAGCCAGCGCAAGGCCGTCTTTGGCCCTACCAAGCGAATACCAGGGATGTTGTCACTGCTATCTCCCATTAAGGCCTTCAGATCAGGAACGAGTTTAGGCGCTACTCCCAGTTCATGTTCCACCAATTCAGGGGTAAACACCTTATTGGCTCTACTGTTTGGTGCAATTACCGTCACTTGTTCTGAAACCAATTGGAGAGCGTCCCGATCAGTTGTAATTACATAACAGTGTGTATTTTGAGGAGCATGTTTAGTGATAGTGCCGATTACGTCATCCGCCTCATAACCAGCTAGTTTTACTAGGGGGGCACCGAAACTAGCGACTAGCTCTTCAATAAGTTGAATCTGACCTCTGAGCTCTTCTGGCATAGGAGGTCTTTGTGCCTTGTACTCTGGAAATAGTTCGTGTCTAAAGGTAGGACTAGGGTGATCTGAGGCAACAAACAAATAATCTGGTTGGAATTGCTCCATCAACGCCGTTACTGTATTATAGAAACCAAGGACAGCGTTGATCGCTTGCCCGTCTTGACGTTTAATAGTTGTTGGTAATCCGAAGAAAGAGCGGTATACTAAAGAAAAGCAGTCCAAGATCAGACAGGTTTTAGGCAAATTGAAGACTCCTTTGAATAACATTTCAACCTATTATACCATAAATCGTTCCTTACCGGACTGTGAAAGGAGCTGATTTTCATGCAAGGTGCAGTAGAAAAGGCTTTACAGCTAAAGAATGTAGCGGTAGTTGGCTTAAGTAAAGATCCGGCGAAAGCCGCGCACAGCGTTCCTCGTTATCTCCAGATGCAAGGCTATAAGATTTATCCCGTGAATCCCTATGGGGGAACAGAGCTTTTAGGAGAAAAGGTCTATAACTCGGTGGGTGACGTTGAGGGAAGGGTCGATTTGGTAGTCGTGTTCAGACCATCAGAAGAAGTACTTCCAGTGGTGGAAGATGCCTTAAATCGCGATGATGTCCAAGGCATTTGGCTCCAGGAGGGAATCGTAAATGAGGAGGCCAGGACTCTGGTCGAGGAGAGAGGTTTAATCTTCGTAGAAGATAAGTGTACCTTTAAGGAGCATAGGAGACTTAAGAGTATGAGGTGATGGTGTGGATTGGAAAGCTCTGATCAGTGCCGAAATAGATGTAAAAAGACCCTTATTAGAACGACTAGCGGTTACTATTGGCGAAAATCCGGAGTTAGGATTTGAGGAAGTACAGGCTTGCCACCTTCTCACCACTGCCTTAGTGGATGGAGGATTTCAGGTCACAACGGGCATTGCAGGAATGGAAACTGCTTTTCGGGGGGTGTTGGGCGCGGGGCGACCAAACATCGCACTGCTCTGCGAATACGATGCGTTGCCAGAGATAGGGCACGCTTGTGGCCACAATCTGATTGGCGTGGCTAGTGTAGGAGCCGCCTTAGGTCTGGCTCCCTTTTTAGGAGAGCTTGGAGGAACAGTAACAGTTCTGGGGGCTCCTGCTGAAGAAACTGGTGGAGGCAAGGTTGTTTTGGTTGATGCAGGTGAGTTTGCGGATGTGGACGCCGCATTAATGTTCCATCCTGCTTCGATTAATTTACTGATGGCACCGACCAATGCTCTAGATGCCTACGAGTTTGTGTTTGCTGGAAAAGCAGCCCATGCTGCAGATGCACCTGAAGAAGGCATCAACGCTTTGGACGCGGTCATAGCACTCTTTAATGGTATCAATGCCATGCGGGAACATGTTCCAGAAAGCGTACGCATTCACGGGATCATTTCTGAAGGGGGTACCGCACCCAATGTTGTACCTGCCAAGGCGGTAGCACGTTTCTACATTCGGGCACCACGGCGTGAACTACTGGATCAGATTTCCGCCAGGATGCTGAAAATAGCAGAGGGAGCAGCATTAATGACAGGTGCTAAGGTTGTCTGGAATCAGTTTGAGTTGTCCACCGATAACCTGGTACCCAACCAACCCTTAGCCTTGGCATTTGGGGCAAATTTGCAAAAGCTCGGGGTAACCGATATTGAAGAGTTTGCAGAAAGTAAGGCATCCTCTGATATTGGCAATGTGTCCCGGGTGGTACCCACTATTCATCCGTACTTATCAATCGGGGAGGACTTAATTATCCATACTCGCGAGTTTGCTGAGGCTAGCGTTAGTACCAGGGGCGTAGATACGGCAATTCTAGCCGCCAAGGCGCTAGCTCACACAATCGTTGATCTGTTTAGTAAAGCTGAACTTTTCAAAGCTATGCAGAAGGAACATGCACTCGAGGTTGGCAAGGAGTAATGTAATGAGTAGCGTTGCAATGGCGAGACTAAATGTTGTTTTTTTAGTGGTGTTAGTGATTAGCTTAAAAAGTGTCCCCGTTAAGGCCACTTTATCCGGTGTGGCCACGGGAAGTGAGGTTCCGTTAGCCTTGCCGGCTGACAAAATCATGCGTATTTCTGCGAGTACAGTGGAATTTGAGCATCATGGTATTTTGCCAATCAGTGCAGATGTTGAGGCTTTTCAACATTGGGAAGAAGAGATGTGGCCCGTACCGTTGGCTGCAGTTTTGGTGGGGTTCGATGAGGTCGTCCCCACCATTTTCCAAGGTGAAGTGGTGCGTTTTGATGTTTACGATCCGCTTTATATTCGGACAATTCGGGTCGCCATCAGTACAGAACAGTTCCAGAGTATCCAACACCAAGAACTGATCTTTTCACCTACTTCGAGGCTGTTTGTAGAGGAAAAGGGTACTGGAAGGGGCTTTCAAGTCAATGCTTTGGAAGAGATAAGCATCTTTGTCGAGGACGGTAGGTTCCAGGTGAAGGATGGTCAAGGAATCCTTTGGGAATTTGATCAACGGTTGTACGTGTGGGCCGATCAGGGAGGCCTTATCCAGATCAACTCCTTTAAGCGAGGCACAGGAACGCAGTTTTTCCCGCGTTATCGCGGACGATTTGAACTGGTGGCAGAAGGTGATAGTTTTCTGGTCATCAATGAGGTAAGCCTTGAGGATTATCTGATTCAAGTGGTTCCTAGCGAGATGCCGATCAGTTGGCCCTTGGAGGCTCTCAAGGCCCAGGCTGTGGCTGCCAGAACCTACGCCGTTGCTCAGGCAATTTATTCGAGACAAGGACACTTGGGCTTTCATGTAGCGGATAGTACCAACTCACAAGTTTACAACAATCAGCCAGAAGCCCAATCTACCACGCGGGCAATTCAAGAGACCGCGGGCCAGATCTTGGTCAATCCAGATGAAACCATTAGTTCTACATACTTTTTTTCCACATCACCTCGAGCTATTCTTACAGACTTGGCTAAATGGAATGATCGGAGAGAGTTAGCCTTGGAGGGAAACTCCCCTTGGTTTCGGTGGAAATGCACCTTTACGCGCGATGAACTGACTAGTTTATTGAAACCGTTATTGCCTGCCACTTTTGGTGAAATAATAGGCCTGAAGGTAGAGACGAGGGATGAGCGGGGGCGGGTGACTTGCCTAGCTGTGTTGGGTAGCGGTGGTAAAGAGACTATCGTCGGGGAACTGAACATCCGTCAAGCACTAAAACCATCTAGTTTGCAAAGGACTGGAGATAGTCTAGGCCGACAGTCGCTTTTGCCCAGTTCCTTATTCTTTTTAGACCAAGAACTGGATGCCAATGGCCGGCTCAAATCGGTTACGGTCTACGGCGGTGGAAGCGGGCATAATTTGGGAATGAGCCAGTGGGGGGCCAAGGGAATGGCCGAAGCAGGATACGACTACGCCACTATTCTCAGCACATATTACCCCGAGGCTCACCTCATAACTCATTCAGAACAGTTGAGGTACTAACAGATGGAAAAACAAGATAAATGGTCATGGAAAGTTCCCTGGAAGGGGATCGTTGTAACGCTCCTTGTGAGTGTTCTAGCGTTAGTTGTAGTCTTTTGGAGGATTTCCGATCCCCGGGACATCTGGCGGGAACTGAGTGAGTATCCCTTAGGTTACTTTTTTGGCGCCCTATTTTTCGTCTTACTTGCCTGGATTGTAGATGGTCAGCGCATTGGAATGCTCACAAGGGCGGTTGACCATCCTGTTCCTTGGTGGCAGTTAGCCATTTTACTAGGGGCCGCCAACTTCCTGACTCTAGTCACACCATTTGCCGGTGGGGGTGGGGTTCTCATTGTCTACGCCCTCTATCGCCGGGGGCTGAAGGGAACCGTTGCCACTGCGATCGTGTTAACTGGTGGCCTCGCGGGTCAATCATCGCTGGCCCTGTTAGGGTTAGTTAGCTCTTTCACTCTAAGGAATGTTCCCGCAGATTTGGCCACCTATTTTAATGTGATTAAGGTTGGTGCCTCAGTTTATTTAGTTGCTTTACT
>JAAZLQ010000008.1 GCA_012799255.1 Bacillota bacterium | reverse complement strand
TGCTAAAGCGTATAGATATATTTTTAGCACAAAAGTATGAAGCAGGAAAATACCATTTAAGAAATATAGCTATAGATGAAAAATAGTATCATTTAATTCACCTTGCACAATTATTTTAAAAGGAGATTGAGCTAGCTCTATTCTCCTTACATTTTTTTATTTTAGGTAAAATATTCCTATATTAGTCTCGGAAATAACAAATCCATATTTTAAAATCTACTTCCTGGCAGCACTAATCCCTGCTAAATATCCCGAAGACCAAGCCCACTGAAGATTAAAACCTCCGCAGGCTCCGTCAATATCCAAGATTTCACCGGAAAAATACAAGCCTTTCACTAAGGCAGATTCCATTGTAAAAGGATCTATCTGGTCAGTGCCCACTCCCCCAGCAGTAACCTGGGCACTTGGCCAGGATTTAGTTCCGGTAATTTTAAATCTCCAATCAGTCAATATCTTTGAAATTCTATGTCTTTCATCCTCTGTAAGCTTACTGACAGTTTTTTTTAAGTCTTTTATACCTGCTTGCTTTAGTAAAACTCTAATAAGCCTCTTGTTAACAAATCCTACTAAACTAAAATCCAGACTTTTTTCTGGCATATTTTTAAAACGTTTTTCTAAAAAACTATTGAGTTCCTTTTGTGTCATATTATCTATAATAGATATTTTTAATATGGCCTCTTTATTGCTTTTAATTAACTCCTGAGCCTTTCGGCTAATCTGAAGTATAGGTGGTCCGGAAACGCCGTAATTCGCAAAAAGTATATCTCCCCGATCTTTGATAAGGGGATTATTTCTAGACAAGATTTCTGCAGTTCCTACAATTTTAACACCTTCAATCTGTTTAAAGAAATCCCCCTCTAACTTTAGCTGGACCAAAGCCGGAAAAATATCCACTATTTCATGGCCTAATTTTTTCGCCAATTCATATCCATTCCCATCAGAACCCGAAGAAGGCATGGCTTTACCGCCACAGGCAAGAATAACCCTATCACCCTCGAAAATTCTACCATCTTCAACTTCCAATCTAAAACCCTTTTTTGTCTTTCTAAGCTCTTTTACATAAGAATCACAGACGATATTGACACCTAATTTATTTAACTCATATAAAAGAACATCCAAGACACTGGAAGCCTGATTGGACATTGGGAAAACCTTGCCCCCCTCTTCCACCCTGGGGGATAATCCTAATTTCTCAAAAAATCCTATAGTTTTTGAAACATCAAATACCGACATAGCACCATAAATAAAATCCGGATTTTTGCCGTTATAGTGCTTAATATTTGCATTAACATTAGTATAGTTGCACCGGCCGTTGCCTGTTGCAAGAATCTTTTTACCTACCCTAGGGTTACGCTCTAAAATAGTTACATCTGCACCATTATACCTTGCCGTAAGAGCAGCCATCATACCCGAGGCTCCTCCGCCTACTACTATAACCTTTGGCACATTATTTTTAGACATGGCGAATTATCTCCTATAAATAATCGTTAGAATTTCTGCCTTTTTCTACATTCAAATAAAGTAATACTCTTTTATCGTATCATACCAAAAAACCCATCTAATGTATACTCGTCCTAGTGTTTATACATTAAAAATCAATAATATTTAATGTCCACTGATAATATATTTTAATCAACCATCAAATTATTAAGGTTATTAATATTCATAGACTTGACATTTATTAGGAGGGATGACTATGGGTAATCAAGGGAAAACACAGTTCACATTATTAGCCATTTCAAAACTATATAATACAAGGATAAACCTTGTCGGTGTCAACGAAAATCGCCAATGGATAAGGCCAATGCCCGTCTATCAATCAGATCTTTTCTCACAAGGGAAAAAAGTTTTTGAAGTTTTTTCAGTGACAGAAATGGTTTTGAACGATTGGTGGGGTGCGGCACCTAGGGCAGAAGATCGATTCTTTGTCAGGAATCCACAGATTTCGCCACAAAAGATAAAAACCTTAAATGATGATGAAAAAGCAAAGTTGTTAAGAAGTATAGTAGATAAATCTGTCGATTCAATATTTAGCAGAGGAAGAACCTTAGGCATTATAAAGGCATCAATAAAAGATGTAAACT
>JAAZLQ010000034.1 GCA_012799255.1 Bacillota bacterium | reverse complement strand
TTAAACGACTCCACCGTCAAGCAGCTCTGCTCCACCGACGATGTGTTTGCGGAGAAAAAGTATAAGGACCCGTTCTCCTTCAAGCCTTGTCACACGCTGGTTCTGTACACCAACCACCTGCCTCGTGTCAGTGCGTCCGATGATGGTATCTGGCGTCGTCTGATCGTCATTCCGTTCAATGCGAAAATCACCGGCAAGAGCGACATCAAAAATTACGGTGAGTACCTGTTTGATAATGCCGGTGAAAGCATTCTGGCGTGGGTCATCGAAGGTGCCAAAAAGGTCATCGAGCTGGACTACCAGATTCCGGTTCCCGCTTGTGTCCAGAAGGCCATCGATGAATATCGCAATCAGAATGACTGGTTCGGCCATTTCCTTGCGGACAAGTGCGAGGTGGATGACTCCTATAAAGAAAGCTCCTCTGCACTGTATCAGGCATACCGCAACTACTCTATGGACTGCAACGAGTATATCCGCAGTACGGCTGACTTCTACTTTGCGCTGGAGAAGGCTGGCTTCGAGCGTATCAAGGTCCATAACAAGCGCTACTTTAAGGGCCTGTGCCTGAGAGCTGATGATAGCGCTGATGAAGATTTCCTGAACTGACAAAACCATGTGGGTAACCTCCATTAAGGTCATATACAAAAATTCTCTAAGGACTAAAAAATCTGAATAAGAAGAAGTTATGTAATTGACATTCAGGGAGGTTACCCACTCTACCAAAATTAACGCTGACGGAGGTAAGCGATGTTAGAAAAAACCATAGAACAGAAATTAACCATGATGGTTAAAAAGGCTGGTGGCATCGCCGTGAAGTTCGTGTCTCCGAGTTTCGCAGGAATGCCCGACCGTCTTGTATTACTACCTGATGGCCTTATCGCCTTCGTAGAACTGAAGGCTCCCGGCAAGCGCCCACGCCCACTGCAAGAATCACGACACCGGCTGCTGCGTTCCTTGGGATTCAAGGTCTATGTGATAGATAAGCCAGAACAGATTGGAGGGATGCTGGATGAACTTCGAGCCACACGACTATCAGACCTACGCCATTGATTATATAGAAACCCACCCCGTATCCGCAGTTCTCCTCGATATGGGTCTTGGCAAAACGGTCATCTCCCTGACTGCCATCGCCGACCTGCTGTTTGACAGCTTTCTGGCCCATCGTATTCTGGTGATCGCTCCGCTGCGAGTGGCCCGTGATACTTGGCCTGCAGAGCTGAAGAAATGGTCCCACTTGAAGCACCTGACTTTCGCTGTTGCGGTGGGAACACCGGCAGAACGAAAAGCTGCGCTGATGGCCGGAGCCGACATCACCATTATCAACCGTGAAAATGTGCAGTGGCTGATTGAGGACAGCTGTATGCCGTTCATCTACGATACGGTGGTTATCGATGAGCTGTCCTCCTTCAAAAACCACCAATCAAAACGCTTCAAGGCATTATCCAAGGTGCGCCCGAAGATCAAACGCATAATCGGCCTGACCGGAACACCAAGCTCCAATGGCCTGATGGATTTATGGGCTGAGTTCCGACTGCTGGATATGGGCCAGCGCCTTGGCAGGTTCATTACACAGTATCGTAACAACTACTTTATGCCGGACAAGCGCAATGGCCAAATCATCTATTCCTATAAGCCGCTGCCCTATGCAGAGGAAGCCATCTACAAGCAGATTTCGGATATTACCATTTCCATGAAAAGTACCGACTATCTGCAGATGCCGGAGCTGGTGTCTTCCCAATATGAAGTGCAGCTTTCCGAGGAGGAACGTGAACGCTACGAGCAGCTGAAAGCAGAATTTGTCCTGCACCTCTCTGATGAGGAAATCACTGCTGCCAATGCCGCTTCACTGACCGGAAAACTGGTGCAACTGGCCAACGGTGCCATTTACACCGACACCGGCGATATTTTGGAGTTTCATGATCGAAAGCTGGATGCCTTAGAAGATTTGATTGAGGCAGCAAATGAGAAACCCGTGCTGGTGGCCTACTGGTTTAAGCACGACCTGCAGCGTATCAAAAAGCGCTTTGCTGTACGAGAACTGAAATCCAGCAAAGACATTGAGGACTGGAACAACGGCAAAATTCCTGTTGCAGTCATTCATCCTGCTTCTGCCGGTCATGGTTTGAACCTTCAATCTGGCGGTTCCACTCTCATCTGGTTCGGCCTGACATGGTCGTTGGAATTGTACCAACAGACCAATGCCCGCCTATGGCGACAGGGCCAGACCGACAGAACCGTGGTGATACAGCACATCATCACAAAAGGCACTATCGACGAGCGCATCTTAAAGGCCCTCTCCCGCAAGGAGCTGACCCAGAACGCACTGATAGATGCAGTAAAGGCCAATCTATGACAATCTACGACAATCCGAGGAATAAAATTTTTCGGAGGTACAGTATGACCGCAAAAGAATATTTAATGCAAGCCAAGTTTCTGGATATGCGTATCAATTCCAAAATTCAGCAGGTCGAGGCACTGAATGACCTTGCTACCAGCGCCAGTTCGGTGCTAACGGGTATGCCTCGCAATCCCAACAAGGCCACTTCCAAGATGGCCGATGCCGTTGCAAAGATTGTGGACCTGCAGGCAGAAATCAACCGTGACATTGATGAGCTGGTGGATCTGAAAAAAGAGATTTCCTCCACCATCAAAGCGGTGCCAAGTCCTGAGCTTCAGACCCTGCTTGAAAAACGCTATCTTTGCTTCCAGTCTTGGGAAATCATCGCCGTGGACATGGGCTACAGTATGCACCACCTGTATAAGCTCCATAATCAGGCGCTGGATATTTGCGACGGTATCCTGCAACGTGATACCTAAAGACATAGAATGATACCCGCTCCCTATGATATTATTATAATAGCGAAAAGCGAAAATCAGGAACGAGCCTTGTGGGAGCAATCCCGCAGGGCTTTTTCTATGCCCTGAAGGAGGTGAACCGATGCCTAAGAAACCGAAGCGACCATGTTCTTATCCCGGCTGTCCCAAGCTAACGGATGGCAGGTTCTGTGAGGAACATGAAAAGCTGGAGAACAAGCGCTACGAGAAGTACGACAGAGACCCTGCTGTACGCCGTCGTTATGGCCGTGCATGGAAGCGTATCCGTGACAGCTATGTGCAGCTGCATCCTTTGTGTGAGCTGTGCCAAGAGAAAGGTCTGCTTGTTCCTACCGAAGAAGTCCACCATCGCATCCCGCTTTCGGAAGGCGGCACACACGCAAGAGAAAATCTAATTGCTCTTTGCAAGCCGTGCCATGCCAGAATCCATGCCGAGCGAGGTGATCGTTGGCACAACCATGACCGGTAGGGGCGGTCGAAATCTCTGTGACCTTTATGCTGTGCAACGGGCGTGGGGTCTCACGCACAAATTCGCAATTTCAAACAGGGTATATAGGCCCTGCCAAAGGAGGTGTTGTAATTGGCTAAGGACGGTACCAACCGTGGCGGCGCTCGAATGGGCGCAGGAGCTAAAAAGAAACCCTTAGCTGACAAAATCGCTGAGGGCAATCCGGGCAAACGCACATTGACTGTCATTGACTTTGATAACCAATCGGTCGATTTGGAAGGTCAAGCGATGCCCAAGCCATCCAAGCTCCTGTCCGCCAAACAGAAGGATGGCAAAAAGCTGGTCGCAGCTGATATTTACAAAAAGACATGGGACTGGCTCCACGAGCGTGGCTGTGCAGCACTTGTGTCTCCGCAGCTTCTGGAGCGTTACTCCATGAGCGTGGCCCGTTGGATTCAGTGTGAGGAAGCCATCACCGAGTTTGGCTTTCTGGCAAAGCATCCGACTACGGGAAATGCAATCCAGTCGCCTTATGTGGCCATGAGTCAGAACTTCATGAGCCAGACCAACAGGCTCTGGATGGAAATCTACCAAATCGTAAAAGAAAATTGTGCCACAGAATACGGCGGCGCTACTCCACAGGATGATGTGATGGAACGCCTTCTGATGGCAAGGAAAGGAATTTGATATGAACATTTCTTATAAAACTGCCGAGAGTGTCTGCGCTGGACACCCGGATAAATTATGCGACCTCATCGCCGATGCCATTCTGGACGAGTGCCTGAAGAAGGACCGATATTCACGTGTGGCCTGTGAGGTTATGGCGACAAAAGGAAAAATCTTTGTGTGCGGTGAGATTACCTGCTCCAAGAAAATCGACATCCGCTTGGTGGTCCGCCAGACCCTTGCCAAGGTCGGATACAATCCTTTGAAGTTCATCATTTTTGTATATGTGCATCGCCAGAGCGCTGACATCGCCGGTGGCGTAAACAAAGCACTGGAAACCCGTGAAGCAGATACCGACGATATCTTTGCTTCCATCGGTGCCGGTGATCAGGGCACTGTTTATGGCTATGCCACCAACGAGACATGGGCAAAGATGCCTACTCCTGTCCTTTTCGCCAACGACCTGTGCAAGCGTCTGGACGACGCCATGCATGACGGAACCATCCGTGATATTGGTCCTGACGGAAAAGCGCTGGACTGTCAACCCAAAATAGTACAATTTAAATTCGGACAAAGTTATTTTTAAAATCTTTTGGTGATAAATAGCCCAAGCTTCCATGAATACGAT
>JAAZLQ010000105.1 GCA_012799255.1 Bacillota bacterium | reverse complement strand
GGCCAATATTCCTGAGGGTGATGCCAGTGTTGTAGTGGAAACGGCGGAAACTGTGCGGGAGGCGTTTTACTCCCTGTATGGTGGCATGTTCTTTCTCGGGTTGTTCCTGGGAGCCCTGTTCATTATGGGAACGGTGCTGATCATCTACTACAAGCAGATTACTGAGGGTTACGAGGATAAGCAGCGCTTCGAGATCATGCAAAAAGTGGGTATGAGTAATGAGGAAGTAAAGAAGTCGATTCAAACGCAGGTACTGACCGTCTTCTTTTTGCCCATGATTGCATCGGCCGTCCACATTGCTGTTGCCTTTCCGTTCATGACAAAACTCCTGGGCATCTTCAGCCTAACCAACACTGCTTTGTTCGCGTGGTGCACAGTGGGAACTCTCCTGATCTTTACCCTGTTCTATGCTGTTGTCTACACCATAACAGCCAGGATGTACTACAAAATTGTGCGCCGATGAAATAAGCACGCATACGATGCACGAAAAACGGCCCCCGATCCAGGATCAGGGGCCGTACTTGTGTAGCGTTAACGTGCGAAGACTTGCTGACCTCCCACGTAGGTAGCCGTCACTTTCATTTCCAAGAGTTCTTCTGGTTTCACCTGGGTTGGATCTTTGGGAAGAACAACGAAGTCGGCGAGTTTTCCGGGACTCAATGTACCCTTGATGTCTTCTTCCTGCGCCGCATAAGCAGAACCGGTGGTGAAGAGGGCGAGGGCTTCGAGCCCCGTCAGGCGTTCCTTGGGATGCCAGCCTTCTGTGGGGTAGCTATTGTGGTCTTGACGAGTTATCGCGGCGTGCATTCCCCATAAGGGATTGCAGGATTCCACAGGGCTGTCGGAGCCTCCGGCTGTATGGATGCCTAGTTCTTGCATTGTCTTCCACGCATAGGTGCTCTGCGCTGCCTCGGTTCCAACTCTGGTTTCGACAAAGTGCAGATCGGTGGGAACAAAGATGGGTTGAATGTCACAGACGATGCCGAGCTTGGCCATACGTTGGAGTTGATCGGGCCTGGTAATCTGGGCGTGAATGATGCGCGGACGGGCCGTCCAGCCAGACACTTTGTTTTTTGCCTGCTCGTAGCTGTCAATAACCATATCAATCGCTCGATCACCAATGGCATGCACGGCGACCTGTAAATTGGCTTCTGCTGCCAGAAGAACGAGTTCATTGAGTTCTTCCTGCTTGTGAATTGCCATCCCTGATGTCGTGGGATCATCGGCATAGGGGAAGGTGAGGGCTGCGGTGCGCCCTCCTAGGGACCCGTCGGAAAAGAGTTTCAAAGGTCCCAAAGTGACATGGGAACCTAGCTTTGGATGGATCTTTTTGACTTCTAAGTAGGTCTTGAGCTCGTCGATCGTTGGCATGGTGGATTGCAGTTCGACCCTGATGGGAAGTTCACCGGATTCCGATAGTTGCCGATAGGCTTCGAGCCGGTTGATAAGCGTTCTGGTTCCATGCAGATCATTACTCTGGACGGTCGTTAGGCCAAGGGAAGCCGCTTTGTGACTGGCCATACGGATAACACGCTTCAGGTCGTCCACGCTTGGGGAAGGAATGAGCCTCCTGATTAGGTCAATGGCGTTCTCCCGAAGAACACCTGTGGGTTGCCCTGTTTCGGGGTCTCGATCGACGCTTCCGCCAGGAGGATCCTGCATGTTTGCATC
>JAAZLQ010000327.1 GCA_012799255.1 Bacillota bacterium | reverse complement strand
CGAGCCGTTCTGTCAATCTAAGTTTCTTATTAATTTTATAGCGACCTACGCCAGCTAAATCGTAGCGCTTTGGTTCGTAAAAGAGCGTAGAAAATAGACCACGGGCACTCTCCTCTGTGGGAGGTTCCCCTGGACGCAAACGCTTATAAATCTCAATCATAGCATCAGCTTCTGATTGGGTACTGTCCTTTTCCAACGTGGCCAAAATTCCTGGCGCATCGTGATATGCTTGCCTGATGGCAACATCACTCTCGATACCCAAAGCACGGATCAAGACAGTAGCTGGTAACTTACGGGTCCGGTCAATACGCACCCATAAAACATCATTGGAATCGGTATCAAATTCTAACCATGCTCCACGATTCGGGATAATGCTGGCGGAATATAGTTTCTTACCGCTTGTATCAACAGTAAAGTCGAAGTAAACACCAGGAGACCTCACTAATTGGCTGACAATGACTCGCTCAGAACCATTGATAATAAAGGTTCCATTCTCAGTCATTAGAGGAAAGTCACCCATAAAAACCTCTTGTTCCTTTACTTCGCCGGTTTCTTTGTTTACCAGCCTCACCCGCACACGCAGGGGAGCGGAGTAGGTAACATCACGGTCTTTGCACTCTTCAACCTCATATTTCGGCTCACCGAAGCTGTACTCCATAAATTCTAGCACCAGATTACCAGTGAAGTCTTGGATAGGAGAAACATCGTCAAACATTTCTCGTAAACCTTTTTCTAAAAACCATTGGTACGACTTGTGCTGAATCTCAACTAAGTCGGGCATCTCCAGGACTTCTTCAATCTTGCCAAAGTTGTAGCGCTCCCGTTTTTCCACGTGTCTTGCTTCCACCAAGGGCCCTCTCCTCCTTATGGTATCCTACGAAACATGATTAAAAGCAAGGGTGTCGTCCCTCGCTTAACTATTTCGTTTAAACTAACCTTCCAAAAATTATTGAGAAGATAGCAGGATTCCTCGCTTTGATGTTGAATAAACATAAAGCAGGTATATTTTCCCCTTTTATCACTAATCCATGATATCATAGGGTTTTTTTGTTGTCAAGGAATGCATCTAGGTTTATCTTTAATCAGATCTAACGAAAGGACTTCCCTCCGGGAAGTCCTTTGTAATTGTTACTCTTCGTTCAAAAAACTACTTAATTTCTACAGTTGCACCGGCCTCTTCAAGTTTAGCTTTAACTTCTTCAGCTAGCTCCTTGGAAATGCCTTCTTTTACTGGGTTAGGTGCGTTGTCAACCAAATCCTTGGCTTCTTTGAGACCAAGAGCGGTGAGTTCACGAACAACTTTGATTACGTTAATCTTCTTGTCACCAGCGCTGGTTAGAATTACGTCAAACTCGGTTTTCTCTTCGGCGGCTTCAGCAGCAGCGGGAGCTGCAGCGGCTACTGCTACAGGTGCAGCGGCGGATACGCCAAATTTTTCTTCCATAGCTTTTACTAACTCACTTAGTTCTAAAACGGTCATATTTTCAATTGCTTGCAAAATGTCTTCTCTTGTCATTTTAGATACCCTCCTCAGGATGCATTTATGCGCTTGCTTCTTTTTGTTTTCTCACTGCCTCTAGGGCATATACTAGATTGCGAATATTTCCTTGCAATACATTGACCATACCAGCCATTGGTGCTTGCATTCCACGGAGAACCATGGAGAGAAGAACCTCTCTGCTTGGTAAGTCGGCTAAGTTTGCCACACCCTCAGGTCCAACAACCGAACCCTCAACGATCCCGCCCTTAATTTCAAGTGCTTTGTTCTTTTTCGCGAACTCACTTAAAATCTTAGCTGGGGCTACTGGATCGGTATAGCCAAAAGCAAAGGCGGTTGGGCCAGTCAAATATGGAATTAGATCATCCATGTTCAGTTCTTGTGCCGCTAGAATAGATAGGGTGTTCTTCAAAACTTTGAATTCAACCCCAGCTTCCCTCAGCTGTTTACGCAATAGCGTCATTTCTCCGGCGGTTAAGCCTCGATAGTCAGCAAGAACTGCACCTTGAGCATTAGATAAACGCTCTTGGATTTCTTGAACCATTGCCACCTTCTCAGGTCGTGCCATCGTTTCACCTCCCCGTGCAAACAAAAAGGATCTACCGCAGCTAGGCGGAGATCCCTGAATAGATCACGAAGAAAACTTCGAAAACACTCATTCTCCAACCTCGGTAGGCGTAGCACTATGCTACATTAAGTCTTAAAAAGACGCCATACTGTCTACGGTATGGTAATTTATTTGAAATTGACGTTGCTAGTATAGCATGGGTTACTCTTTTGGTCAACCCATTTTGCTATTTTGCAGATACAGCCTCTTGGGGATTGAGGCGGATGCCAGGACCCATGGTGCTGGAAATGTGCACTTTGCGAACAAATACTCCCTTTGCAGCAGCTGGACGAGCTTTTACCACTGCATCCATCAATGCTACAAAGTTACCATAGAGCTGTTCCTCTGTAAAGCTTACTTTACCAATGGGCACATGCATACCCGCTTCTTTATTGACGCGGTATTCTACTTTACCTGCTTTAGACTCTTCAACTGCTTTGCCAACCTCCATGGTAACGGTACCGGTACGGGGGTTGGGCATTAAGCCGCGAGGTCCAAGGATTCTACCTAAACGACCCACAACACCCATCATATCTGGTGTGGCAATGGCTACGTCAAAATCGGTCCAGCCACCTTGGATTTTCTCTGCCAGCTCTTCGGCGCCAACAAAGTCAGCACCTGCGTTTCTGGCTTCCTCAGCTTTTTCGCCTTTAGCAAACACTAGTACCCTCACATCACGGCCAGTTCCGTGGGGTAAAATAACTGTTCCACGCACTTGTTGGTCAGCGTGACGGGGGTCTACCCCTAGTTTAAAGGCAACTTCCACAGTTTCGTCAAATTTAGCAGTTGCACACTTTTTTACTAATTCAATGGCCTCACTTGGTGAGTAGAGTTTATCGGTGTCAACAAGCTTAATCGCTTCTTGATACCTCTTGCCTCGTTTCGCCATAGTTGTTCCTCCTTTGTGGTGCAAGCGGACAAATGCCTCCCACTTATATTTATAGCGCTTCTAGTTAGTCCTCAACAACAACACCCATGCTTCTGGCGGTACCTTCCACCATCCGCATAGCACTTTCCACGTCAGCAGCATTGAGGTCGGGCATTTTCAGCTCAGCAATTTCTTTAATCTGGCTGCGTTTGATGGTTCCAACCTTTTCCCGATTTGGTTCACCAGAACCGCGCTCAATTTTCATCGCCTTTTTGATTAACACTGATGCCGGTGGAGTCTTGGTAATAAACGTAAACGTACGATCTTCGTAAACTGTAATAACCACTGGAATCAACATTCCAGCTTGGTTAGCAGTTCTCTCGTTAAACGCCTTACAGAACTCCATAATATTGACTCCATGTTGACCTAAAGCCGGTCCTACCGGCGGCGCCGGGTTGGCCTTACCTGCTGGTACTTGCAGTTTAATTAGGGCACTTACCTTCTTTGCCACGGCGCATACACCCCCTTAAAATAATGTGGTTATGGCGGACTTTTCGTCCTCCCACTGCAAAAACAGACTGTTACATCTTGGACACTTGATTGAAATCTAACTCCACTGGAGTATCTCGTCCAAACATAGAAATACTAACCCATAACTTGCCCTTATCTAGATTTACTTCGGTGATGGTTCCTGTAAAATCCCTAAAGGGTCCCGCTGTAACCTTTACAGACTCCCCAACAGAAAAATCTGCTGAGGTTTTTGCCATTCCCATATCGCGCAAAATCATATCAACTTCGTGTTTTTCCAGGGGGATGGGTTTAACCCCACTGCTTACGAAGCCGGTTACGCCCGGAGTGTTGCGAACCACATACCATGAGTCATCAGTTACAATCATCTCGACCATCACGTAACCTGGAAATACTTTGCGTCTAGAAACTTTCTTCTTCCCGTCCTTGTATTCCACTACTTCTTCAATGGGCACTACAATTTGGAAGATTTTATCTTCCATCTCCATTGATTCGATCCTTTTTTCAAGGTCTGTCTTCACCTTGTTCTCATACCCCGAGTATGTGTGCACAACATACCAGTTTCTTTTTCCATTCACCTTTTCACTCATGTCGAAGCGACCAAATCACTGGTCCTTTACCTCCCCAATCGACTTAGTAGGTTCAAGACCCAAGAAATAACCACGTCAACGAGGCCTGTAAATATAGCGACAATAACTACAGTAACAAGTACTACGATAGTATAGGTGATTAGCTCTTGACGGTTTGGCCATGACACTTTGCGCATCTCGGAGCGCACTTCACGTATGAACTTAGTGATCCTATTCCAAAGGGTGGGTTTACTCTGGACTGTTGCCACAATCTTCACATCCTTCTGCACCCTACCGGGTTTCTTTGTGAGCAGTATGGGTTCTGCAAGTCTTACAGAACTTCTGCATCTCAATGCGATCCGGATCATTCTTTTTGTTCTTGTTGGTACGATAATTCCGGTTTTTGCATTGTGTACACTCTAATGTGATACCGACACGCACGTCCGCCACCTCCAGACAGTCAAAATACCTCTAGAATTTAACACATTTTAGATCGGGTGTCAATACCTCGCCATCCATGCATTTTCCTCTTTCGGGTACAGCATTATCAAACTAAAAGGGGGAACAGTCCCCCTCGGAAAATCCAAAATTATGTTTACGCGATAATTTTGGTTACAACGCCTGCTCCAACAGTGCGGCCACCTTCGCGAATAGCAAAACGTAGACCTTCCTCCATAGCGATTGGAGTAATCAGTTCACCAACTAGTCTGGTGTTGTCGCCAGGCATAATCATTTCGG
>JAAZLQ010000224.1 GCA_012799255.1 Bacillota bacterium | reverse complement strand
CTATCATCCGGACACCGTCACTTAAAATAAGATTCACCCCATTGTCCATCATTTCCCTATGGAGGATCTGTGCCATATCATAATCAAAGGGTGCCATGATTTGATCCATCGCCTCTACCAGGGTGACATTATATCCTGCCTTTACTAGATTTCCAACCACCTCTACACCGATAAAGCCCCCTCCGATAACAGCTACATCCCTAATGCCGGGGTTCTTAAGAAACTGGCCCAATTTTTCGATATCCACAACATTTCGAACGATGAAGACATGGGAATCCTGTGCCCCCTCAATATTAGGAATAATGGGATTTGCCCCGGTGGAAATGACCAGTTCATCATAGTCCTCCTCATACTCCTTACCGGTTAGAAGATTCTTTACACTGACCCTCTTATTCTCCCTATTGATCTTCGTTACCTCATGGTTGACCCTGGCTTGTATATTATATTGGCTAAGAAATGTTTCGGGATCCATTAAAACCAAGTCTTCACTTTCTTTTACCATGCCACTTAAATAAAAGGGTAAGGAGCAATTGGAGAAGGATACATGGGGTCCCTTTTCAAACATGATGATCTCTGCGAATTCATCTAACCTTCTTGCCCTTGCGGCTACAGAAGCCCCTCCGGCAACGCCACCTATAATAAGAATTTTTTTGCCCATAAAAACCTCCTTCATAATTAATTATTAATTTGCCTCTCCTATACTCAGTGTAATGTGAACTCCTAGATCTTATTGTAGAGCTCAGAGTCCTTTGCCAAGGTGTCCATATAAAGGATATTGGATTTATTCAGTTTGTCCGAAAGCATTTGGGTGATCAAGAGCATGAGCTTGGTCCCTGTTTTAGGATAATTCTCAATGATCTCATAGATATCTTCCTCGGTAATCACGATGAGTTCGGTTACATCCTCTGCGATAATATCCACATAGATGTTGCGATTGGTTATACAGGTCTCACCGAAATAATCCCCTTCCTCTAGCCTTGCCAGAATCACTTGATCCCCATCAATGTCCCGTTTTACAATATCCACAGTCCCCCTTTTTATGATGTAGAGGGCATCATCAATATCCCCGATCCTTTTGATATACTCATTTCTCTCCACTATTTGCATGGAGCACTTTTCAGCGATCTTTTCCACCTCAGCAGGGTCAAGCTCTTTGAAAAAGGGGATCTCCCTTAATATCTGGAACATTTGCTCCCTATCAACTGATTCATAATAGGCATCCTTTACCATTACCGATTCCCTTGAGAGATTTCCGGTCTCCATTATGTTCCTAAACTCAGTGATGTGCTTATTGGTAAAATCCAGTAGCTCCTTCCATTGCCTTTGCAGCTGCCTAAGATGGGTAAACACATCATCCTTGGGCACTGCCTCATATTTGGAATAGTAGATATTATTGATGGTCTCCTTTGCCCCCTCAATATCACCCTTGGTTAGTAAATCCAAACCAAGCATGATGTTCGCTTTAAAGATCTTATCCTCTAGATCGTCCTTTAAAAACTCCCCTGGATAGGGATCAAAATCCTCCGGGCTTACCCTATGCATGTTAGGAACCTCATATTGGGATTCAATCTTCTTCT
>JAAZLQ010000247.1 GCA_012799255.1 Bacillota bacterium | reverse complement strand
GAGACGACAAATATTGGTCTATCTTTCGGTGCAGTTTCAAGATATGCCTCCAGGGCAGCAAGGCTTTCATCCCTGAATTTCTGTCCACTGCCATATTCCGCACCGTAAGAGGTATCACCTTCCTCGGTAGCCTCTGCACCGAAGGGAACGATGATATAGCTGTCTGTTTCTATGGGTTCTTCGCCGGTTTCATACAATCTGGCAACAAGATCCTGAAGATCCTCGTATTCCTCGTTGTCTCTCACTTCCTCCAAAGCCGCGCCGGCAACTGTCCAGTGTTCGTGGTTTCCAACAACGAAGAGATTATCATGTTTTACTACATTATTTTCACCTTTAAAAAGGTCTGCAACTTCCATTAATGCCTTAATGTTTTCCCAGGCATCTCTGGTACTGCTGGCATAAGCGCTAGTCAAGTCCCCGGCAATGGTGAGATAATCTATAGAGTCAACTTTTTGCCCGAGGTTTTCCATCCACAGCCTCAAAAGGTTTTCGCCTGCAGTAGCGTTCCTGTCATAGTGCACATCCGAGGTAAAGGCAAGGTAAACATCTCCCGCTACCGGATTTTCACTCCAGCTCCGGATGCCTTTATTGATAACATTTAGTGCTGGTTTGGCTTTAAACGGTACCGCTTTGACAACCGTGACCTTTATTTTAGCAGTAAACTCGGTAGTAGGAACGCTTTCATCAAGCTCTGCAACCGTCCATGTAACCTCTCTGGTCTCATCAGGTAAAGTTCCCGTCGCCGACAACAGTGCCGTCAGGTTTACAGTTTTACCTTCTTCCAGTGTAATTATATCCCTTGCCGCAAACTCTAAATTATAAGGGGCACCTATAGCAACACTTGTTACTCTGTTAACGGGAAAGAGTACTTTTCCCCACACAAGCACATAGGAGTAAGCCGATGAACCTTCACCGAAGGTCAGAACACACCATGTGTTGGGTCCCATATCCGCAGGGTTATCAACCTTTGTGTAACCCTCGATGCTTTCCGGCGGGTTCCACATTTTAACGAAACTATAGTTTTCGTCAAGCTCAAAACAGGCATAAACATGCGTTCCCGGAAGAATACCATTATTGTCGAGATTGGGATCGTAGTCTATATCCGGCGGCCAGGTGAAAATGCGTGCTGAACCAAGCGCAACCAGCTCGGGCGGGTCTTCAAACATTGGCTCCGGATACAGCGCCACAAACAGTAGATCACCGTCACTTATGGTTAACCACCTGTTATCTGTAAGCTCTCCCGGCGAAACAACCGGCCTGCCGCCGTAACTCTCAATCTCATCCGGAGCGGCAAGTGTTGCCCCGTCTGTTGCCCGGAAAGCAAGGATAAACAGGTCTTTTTCCAGCTCCTCTAAACCCTCTAACTCGTGCATAGTTTGAGAGTACCAGTCAGTATCCTCTGTAGCAGAGTCAAGATAGTCATTATAACTTCCCCAAACAGCTGCCTTAACTGCCGGCATCAACATTAAATCCGCCAGCTCAGGCACAAGCAACAAATCGCGATCAAACTCCGGATCAATACTAGGTTCAGGATTATTGACAGTGACATAGACATAATATGAACCGGGTTTCTTGCCGGTAATTCTCAGCTGGGTTTTTCCGCCGAAAGTCCTGGAATCCACTCCCGGAATGTCATCAATTAGCTCGATTTCATCGATTGTGCATATTTCATAAGGATCAGTGATGGGCGGTGACACAATGGGAGGGGGCTTTATGGGCCATCCTGGGATGGTGGAACCTGGAGCCGATTCTTCTCTATCTTCTTCCCGTTGTTCTATGTCACCATTGCTGCGGTCGACCTGTCCCGCTCCTTCGGCCACAATAACGTTTGCCCCGGAAACCGTAACTGAATTGCCGGTACCGGACTCCACAAAGACAGTGGCCAGATCGCCCTCACCACTTATGCTGACATTGGAAGCGTTGACAGTAATAGTATCGACTTTACCGTTAACCACAACTTCCACATTGTTACCGCTGACTTCAATTTTGTTGACAGTGGCACCTGCGGCTATTGTTACCAGGGAACCCCCGTTAACATATATAGTACCTGTAACTTTAGTATTTCTGAGAGTGAATTCGCCGGTTCCCACACCCTCGGTTACAAAAATATCTCTAATCTCTGCACCGTCTAGGACCGCGTCCGGTGTTTTGACTACTGCTATACGGCCGCTCCCACTGTAAATGCCCGGCTTATTGATAAAGATGTCGATGAGTCTGTCTATCACCACCATAACTTCTGCGCGGGTAATGGGATCCTGCGGCCGGAGAAGACCATTATGCCCTTGTACGTAACCTGCTGCCGCCATGCCCCCGACTTCGGCTTGTGCCCAGGCGGACAACGCTGCAGCATCTG
>JAAZLQ010000061.1 GCA_012799255.1 Bacillota bacterium | reverse complement strand
CAAATGCCTTCTGCTCGCCGCCAACATCGGAGTTGTACTGCCATTCAAAATGGATGACCGATTTGCTGTCCTTGTATATTCCGATAGGCGCTATCAATGTAGGTTTATCTGGAGGCACATCTTCATACACCACATCAATGTATGGTTTATTGCTTGATGCTCGTGTTGAATTAAATTCTGCATATTCACTCTCTAGCCAAGGTCCGTCTATCGCTACTCCATTCGGGTCATATATGATGCTAGGCCAAAGACTGAAATAAAGCATTGAGTTTAGTGGAATATCGCCGCGATACTCATAATCCCCATAATGACTTCCGCTCCATACTGTGTTGTTATATGTTGCGGTACTTTCGTCCCAATCCTTGCGCACTTCACGCATATGCAGCATTCCATCTGAATACGGATATGCTGCTGCCACAAACCTACGACTATACAAAGCCAGGGTTGCGGAAATTATTTTTTTCCGCGGAGGGATAACGTCATGCGGCCAATTTATCAATATGACGTATCTACTAACTATATCACCTACGCTTCCATTCCATTTTACATCTTTAGTGCCGCTGCGCAAATACTCCAAATTACCATAATTTGTGTTTGGGTTTGCTTTATCTGTAAAGGTTGATTGAGTAACATTTAGCTGTACAGTATGCTGTGCCATTACGCCATCACCACCCCTGCTCGTTCTTTTTGTTTCATGGACTTAAAAACTTCGACGAGCTTATATACCTCGTCGACCTCGGACATTTTTACCTGCAATATGTATGTATCACCGCCGCCCCGGGCATGAGTTGCGGCCGGGTTATAAGGATTTTCATGTGCCGGTATGACAGCCTCACCCTTATGGATGAGTGCCACACGATCAGACGGCACATAGTCAATGCCGGATGCATAGCTGTAACGCACCTGATTAGGCGCTGCGTTGACAACGTTTGTCATGCCACTCACACTAGTGCCTATGCCCTGCATTGTTCTATCAAGTTCATTGCTTTTCCCGATAATAACAGCAATTATGGCAGCTAATGCAATTAGTCCAGCCGTCACACCGACGATGATTGCTGTTGTCTTGAGCATGACCGGATTCATGGCGGAAAAAGCTGTCGATATATTACCTACCGCCTTAACCACTGTGATCCCTATCGTGGCAATCGTACCAATGATGGCAACGGTTGCAAGGATTTTGGGGTCAATTTTATTGAGCAACTCAAAAAATGCTGTTAGCACAGGCAGGAGTACCATGGCAAGGTTATTTTTGAGCGTTGTGATTTGGTTATCCCACAGCTGCATTGCATCATCGAGCCTGCCAAATGCCTCTAGTGTATCACCGGACATGACATAACCCATTTCATGCGCTTGTTCAGCAAATTCTTTCAGTGCTCCGCTTCCTTTTTCGATCAATGGATTGAGTTCCCGGGCAGAGCGTCCGAATATAGCCATTGCTATAGCATCTCTCTCAGTTTCATTTTTCATTTTCCCAAGTTTATCTATTACCTCGCCGAATACTTGTTCTGAATCTCGTAATTGATCATTTG
>JAAZLQ010000166.1 GCA_012799255.1 Bacillota bacterium | reverse complement strand
TTCAGGACCAGGTACTATACCCAAGTCATACAAGAACTTGTGCCAGAATCTAGAATAGAGCAAGTGCAAGGTGGTGTGTTCCATACCGCCGTTGTACCAATCCACGGGGAGCCAGTAATTAAGGTTCTCTTTGCTAGCCAAGGTCTCAGAGTTGTGGGGATCAGTATAACGCAAGAAGTACCAGGAAGAACCTGCCCATTGGGGCATGGTGTCAGTCTCCCTTTCCGCAGGCCCACCACATTTTGGACAGGTGGTTTCTACCCAATGTCTGATATTCGCCAGTGGTGATTCACCAGTATCGGTAGGTTCGTAGTTGGCCACTTGGGGTAAACGCACTGGCAGATCGCTCTCAGGAACTGGCACCCAGCCGCACTTGTCGCAGTGTACCAGCGGAATAGGCTCGCCCCAATAACGCTGTCTAGAAAACACCCAGTCCCGCAGTTTGTAGTTTACCTTGGGTTCACCTAAGCCCTGTTCTTGGAGCCAAGTGATGATTTTCTCCTTAGCTTCTTGTACTTCAAGGCCGTTTAAAAAGCCCGAGTTAACCATAATCCCACTTTCAGTATCGGTGTACGCTTGTTCTGTAACATCGCCGCCGGATACTACTTCAATAATGGGTAGGTCGAATTTTCTGGCAAACTCCCAGTCTCGTTGATCATGACCAGGAACCGCCATAATTGCTCCAGTGCCATAACTCATCAGCACATAGTCTGATACCCATATAGTGATCTCTTCATTATTCACAGGATTAATCGCGGTCAGTCCTTCGATCCGCACACCAGTCTTGTCCTGGACGAGCTGGGCACGTTCAAACTCCGATTTTTTCTGGGCTTGATCTTGGTAAGTCTTAATTACCTCCAGGTTAGTAATGCGTTCTTGCAGCTTCTCTAATACTGGATGTTCTGGCGAGATTACCATATAGGTGGCACCAAATAGAGTGTCTGGTCTGGTAGTAAACACGGTCAGCATCTCTTCGGTGTCTTTAATCTTAAAGTTAACCTCCGCGCCTTCAGAACGGCCAATCCAGTTACGTTGTTGAATCTTCACCCGCTCAATATAATCAACTAAATCCAAATCATTAATCAAGCGTTCCGCGTAGGCAGTGATTTTGAGCATCCATTGGTTCTTAACCTTGGTTTCCACTTCGTGGCCGCAGCGTTCGCAACCGCCATCCACAACTTCTTCATTGGCAAGGCCAATTTTGCAGCGGGGACACCAGTTAATTGGCATTTCCTTTTTGTAGGCGAGACCTTTTTCGAACAGTTTCAGGAAAATCCATTGGGTCCACTTAAAATAGTCCGGATCAGTTGTGTTCACTTCCCGAGACCAATCAAAAGAGAAGCCCAAAGATTGGAGTTGCTCCCTAAAGCGGGAGATGTTTCGCTCTGTGACCACCGATGGATGGATTTTGGTTTGGATGGCATAGTTCTCTGCGGGCAGACCAAAGGCGTCCCACCCCATGGGAAACAGCACATTGTATCCTTCCATACGCCGCTTGCGGGCTACCACATCAAGGGCAGTGTATGGTCTGGGATGACCGACGTGTAGTCCTTCTCCTGACGGGTAAGGAAATTCTACCAGGGCAAAGAACTTAGGCTTAGTCAAGTCTTCGCTGGTCTTAAAGATCTGTTCATTTTCCCAGATAGCTTGCCATTTTTTCTCCACCGCTTGGTGGTTGTATCTAGCCATATTGCTTCCTCCTAAGCTTTCATTTCAAAATAAAAAAATCTTTCTTCTCCACATTTAGAGACGAAAGATTCGCGGTACCACTCTAATTGACTCTTGATCCAAAGACTAAGAGTCCCCCTCGGCATGGTAACGGAATGACCGTCCAATGCTAAAGCTACACGCCTTTACATTGGAAGCTCCCAGGCGAGTTCTGGAAGGATTTCTGTTGCTTTGCACAAACCAGCAACTCTCTAAATGACCTGCCATACTACTCCTGTTCGCAGCCTTTACATATTGTTGATATTGTATCAATAGGACGAATCAATGTCAATAGAGAGGCGCTGCCGAAACAACTGGCCTAAAAATAAAAATAAAAATAAAAATTAAAAAATAAAGAAGGAAATTGGGAACATGCGTCAAATAAATTTATCACAAGCATTTTAAAACGGTTTAAGTAAATAAAGCGTAAATCATATCAATGGTCCGAGATTTGTCTTTGTTCTTAGAATAGTTGTAAGGTCAAAACTTCGAAGACCATTATCTTAGGTCTTCATTTAAACCGTTTTAAACGCTTGGGCATTTGTGACCAAAGGTTTTACAAGTTACTGGGCCAGGGTTTTCTCTGAAACAGAACATAGGTAAAAACATCATAATTTAAGGAGGCGGTAAGCTTGAAAGAGCGCTTGAAACGCAGTGACATCGAAGTGGTTGAGATTCCATGGTCTGAACCGGTAGTGACGAGGGATCTCCCAGTTGTTCCGTCAGAAACCTATGCTGAGCGCGTTGACAGCCTACGCAAATTAATGGACCAATACGGGCTTTCCCATGTAATTGTCTACGGGGACCGCGAACACTTTTCCAATACAAGGTTCTTAACCGGTTATGATCCACGGTTTGAAGAAAGCTTAGTAATCGTGGGTAGAGCTGGCAAACCCCGTTTATTAGTAGGGCTAGAAGGGCTATACTACGCGGCGATTGCTCATGGGGTGGAGGTAGAACTTTATGATGAGTTCAGCCTACAAGGCCAACCTTGCGGTGGACGCCCCTTTGGAGTAATAATGGCTGATTGCGGCATCACCGCCGACAGCAAAATCGGTGTTGTGGGAACCAAATATCCAGAGACAAATGACTTTGCAGAAGCAAAGATCGTCAGCGATGTCCCCTTCTACCTAGTTGATGCTTTAATTAGAATTGTGGGTTACGACAATATAATCGATGTTACCCGCTGGTTTACTGATACTTCCACAGGCTTGAAGGTTCCCCTTACAGTTGATGAAATTGCACGTAACGAAATGATCAACCAAATGGTTTACGCAGGTATGCGCAGGGCCATCTCCGCACTTGAGCCCGGGGTTACTGAGGCAGAAATTAGTGCAAAATTGGGCTACGATGGAACTGTTCCCCTTTCTTGCCATATTGTGGTGGCTTTCGGTGAGAACAATGATTTGGCTTTAAACAGCCCCACCAATCGAAAGCTGAACCTAGCAGAGCCCTTAAGTGTTGCGTTGGGGGTTTGGGGAGGAAACATTGCCCGTACAGGAATTGCGGTACGTAATGAAAGTGAGTTACCAGAAGAAATCTCCGATGCAGTAGACAAGGTTTTCATTCCTTACTTTGACATGTTGTTGCGCTGGTACAGTGCTCTTCACGTAGGAGTTAGATGCGGTGACGTTTATGAAGCGGTCCGGGAGTATATGGAAGAGCCTTTCTTCCAGGTTGCCCTAAATGCTGGACATTTGATTCGCGAAGAAGAGTGGCTGAACGCACCATTTAATCCTGGTTCTGAGGATGTCCTGGTTTCCGGTACCATGATTCAATGTGACATTATCGTTCCCGCAACACCTCCTTATCCCGGAGTACACACGGAAGACGGATTAGTTGTGGCTGATGAAGAGTTGCGAAAGCAATTAGCAGATAAATACCCGGTAGTGTGGGAGAGAATCCAAAAGCGTCGCGCCATGATGGAAGGCTTAGGCTATCAGCTCCATGAGGATGTGTTACCTTTATCTGATATGCAGGGGCAAGTAACTCCCTTTATGTTGGATCCAACTAAAGTGTTGAGTTTAAAGAAATAGTAGCTGAGATTTAGTACTAAAAACGGAGAAAAGGAGGGTAGGGGGTAGTAGTTTTGTAGCTGTTCCACACGTTTGTTAATCAAAAAATATTTGGAGGGATCAGATTGAAAGGATTATTCAACCGCAGAGTATCCATGGTGTTGATTCTCACTCTAGTACTAGTAGCTGGCATAACTGGCCTAGCATCAGCAAAAAAACCCCTAATTGGAGTATCGATTCGCAGTCTGTCCGAAGAACGTTGGGATCGTGAAAAAGCGTTAATGGAAGAAGTTGCAAAAGAACTTGGCGCAGATATTATGTTCACAGATGCAAACCACGATGAAGCAGTACAAAACTCTCAGATTGAAAACTTGATCGCCAGAGGCGTAGATGTACTAATTGTTATCGCCCAGAACAGTGACGTAGCAGCTACAGGTGTACAAATGGCCTCTGAAGAAGGCATTCCAGTAATCGCTTATGACGTTGCCATCTTCCATCCTGATGCAATCTATCTATCCTTTGACAGTGTAAGAGTTGGTTATGAAATGGCTAAGACCATTACCGAACTCGTTCCCAAAGGCAACTACATGTGGCTCGGTGGATCCCCAACCGACGATAACGCTTACTTAGTACGCCAGGGACATTTCCAAGTTCTCCAACCCCTCATCGACAAAGGTGACATCGTTCTAGTTGGTGAGCAATGGTGTACTGCTTGGAGTCCTGAAGAAGCAATGATGCACATGGAAAACGCTCTCGTAGCTAATAACGACAAGATCGACGCTGTTGTGGCTTCCAATGACGGAACCGCAGGTGGCGCAGTTCAAGCTTTAATGGAACCAGGTCTAGCTGGTAAGGTTCCTGTAAGTGGTCAAGACGTGGACCTAGCTGCTGCTCAACGTATCGCAGAAGGCACCCAAGCAGTTTCTATTTTCAAAGACGTGCGGGTACTAGCCCGTGTTGCCATCGAATCCGCAGTTGAACTCGCTAATGGTCAACGTCCAACTGCCATTAACGGCAAGTATAGAAATGCAGACCGCGGTATTGAACAAGATGCTATTCTCCTTGACGTTGTGCCCATCACTCAAGATAACTTGTATGAAGTAATCATCAAAGGCGGATTCCATGCCCTTGAAGACGTTTATCGCAATGTTCCCAAATCTGAGTGGCCAGGTCAATAGTCTGTAAGTAACAAGTACGGGTCAAATTTAAAGAAAGCAGGGTGGGCTTATGCCAGAACAGAAAAGTATTCTTCTTAAGATATCTAATGTGAGCAAATACTTTCCAGGTACCAAAGCACTGGATCAAGTTAATCTAGATGTCTATGAGGGGGAAATTCACGCCATTTGTGGCGAAAATGGGGCTGGCAAGTCCACCCTCATGAAAATCCTCAGTGGCGTTTATCCCCATGGTTCTTATGAAGGCGAGTTTTATTTCGCAGGAGAAGAATGCCAATTTTCCGGGGTAAAAGATTCTGAGCGCCGGGGAATTCGTATCATCTATCAAGAGTTGACTTTGGTTCCCCAGATGACTGTGGCAGATAACATCCATCTTGGGGGCGAACCGACCAAGTACGGATTTATCAACCAAAATGAACTCTATCGTGCAACTGAGAAACTGCTCAAATCTTACAATTTCGACATTCCCTATAACGCCAGAGTATCATCACTGGGTATTGGAAAGCAGCAAATGGTTGAGATCGCTAAGGCGCTATCTGGAAACGCTCGCCTCCTCATACTCGATGAGCCAACATCTGCCTTAACAATTGAAGAAACTAATGTACTACTAAATATCATTCGAGATCTGAAACGGAAGGGAGTAACCTGCATCTATATCTCCCACAAGTTGGATGAGGTCTTCCAAATTGCGGACCGCATTACCGTCTTACGCGACGGTCGGGTAGTTGGAACCCAAGATGCAGCGGAGATTGATCAGAATAAGGTTGTCTCCATGATGGTAGGTCGCGAATTGACAGGTCAGTATCCTCCCAGGGATGCCAAAATTGGAGAAGTCATCTTTCAGGTGGAGAACTGGACGGTTGCTAAGGATAGCGGCGCGGTCCGGCCAGTAATCCGCGATGTCTCCTTTGAACTTCGCAAAGGGGAGATCCTAGGTATTGCCGGCCTTATGGGATCAGGGCGCACAGAGTTGGTCCAAAGCATTTTTGGGGAATACGGGAAACGACTGTCCGGCAACATGGTGCTAAATGGAAATCAAATCAGTGTTCGGTCCTCCCAAGATGCTATCCACAATGGAATTGCACTATTGACTGAGGATCGAAAAAACACGAGCTTGGTGCTAAAGCATTCGATCTTAGAGAATTCCACCATCGCATCCCTTGGGGAGTTATTGCGCTGGAAAGTAATTGACCGCGACAAGGAATTATCAATAACTCATGATTATAAGGATAAATTGCAGATCAAAGCTCCCAGCGTTCACAGTATTGTCAACGACCTAAGTGGTGGCAACCAACAAAAAGTCGCCATAGCCAAATGGCTAATGACAGATCCCCAGATCTTGATCATGGATGAACCGACGCGGGGAATTGATGTAGGTACTAAATATGAAGTCTATAAGCTTATGAACGAGTTAACTAGTCAAGGTGTTTCAATTATTATGGTTTCATCAGAGTTGCCCGAGATCCTCGGTATGAGTGACCGAATTTTGGTCATGCGCGAAGGAAGTGTGGCAGGTATTGTAGACAATCAGGATGTTACCGAAGAGACGATAATGCTGCTGGCAACGGGTGCCGCTTAAGCGTGGCTGAAGCCGACAGTAGTAAATACCTTTGAAAAGAAGTGATGATTGTGAATCTAGAAGATGCTAAGTTGGGTCGCAAACCTGATCTTAAGTTGAAAAACCTAATGAAGTTTGACTTCCGTTCCTATACAATCATTCTGGCTTTGCTGGCCCTATGGATTGTGCTCAATTTATTAACAGACGGTGCTTTCTTGACACCTCGCAACCTGTCAAACCTATTTCGTCAAGGATCTGTAGTGGCCTTTATCGCGATTGCTATGGTATGGGTGATTGCTGCCGGTCAAATCGATCTGTCTGCAGGGGCATTAGCTGGTTTAACTGGGGCCATGGCCGCCTTGGCTCAGGTGCGCTGGCTACCGGCTCTGGCAGAGCAAACTGGAATCCAGGCCATCGCTTCTGGCTGGCCCGCGACGATAATTGCTATTCTTATAGCAGTGGGATTTGGCATTGTGCTTGGAGGTGTACAAGGCCTTTGGATTGCCTACGGTAAGGTTCCGGCGTTTATTGTAACCCTTGGTGGCTCCTTAGTCTTTAGGGGTTGGCTTTTAGGACTTACCCGCGGTGTAAACATTGCACCTATGGATCCAAAGTTCCAAATGTTAGGTCAGGCCTATGTGCCCACCAACTTAGGAACCGTGTTCTGTGTAATTGCAGTAGCGATCATTGTGGCTCTTAGTGTCTATTCGAGAATCAACAAACAGCGCCACGGATTTGCTGTAAGGTCTATTGGGCTTGAAGCATTGATTACCGCTGCTATCAGCGCCGTTGTCATTCTCTTTGTAGTAAAGATGAACCAGTTTAGAGGTATTCCCGTGCCAGTAATCATGGTTCTTGTGCTGGTCGCTATCTTCACTTTTGTCACTAAGCGCACTCAATTTGGCCGCTACATTTATGCAATTGGTGGTAATGCAGAGGCAGCTCGCTTGTCCGGAATCAATATTAGGAGAAACATCTTTAGGATCTTCATGGTCGCAGGAGCCATGGCAGGCGTAAGTGGTGCGGTATTAACTTCAAGGTTGAACGTGGCCACCGCCAATGCCGGTAACCAGTTCGAATTAAATGCGATTGCTGCTTGTGTAATCGGTGGAACCAGTCTGGCCGGTGGTGAAGGAAGCATTCCTATGGCCATGATTGGTGCACTAATTATGGCTAGCGTAGATAATGGCATGAGTCTGATGAACGTGGAGTCCTTCTGGCAACAAGTGATCAAGGGCTTGATTTTGGCCATAGCAGTTCTTATTGACGTAAACTCTCGGAAGACTCAAGACTAAGTTAGCACTGGAGCACCTTTGTGGTGCTCCGAGTTTTCAACCAAAATTATCCAATTGGTGCAGGATTCTATTCTGACCTGTCAAATGATCAGGTTAATTGAGATAAAGTTGTGGAGGAAATTATTTGGTTAGTATTAATTCAAAACGAGGCAAAAAACGACATGTAACCATTGAGGATATTGCCCGTCATTTAAATATCTCTAAGGCAACAGTATCGTTAGCCTTGAACAATAGCTCTTTGGTGGCTGAGGCCACAAGACTGCGAGTAATTGAAGCCGCAGAACAGTTTGGTTATCGACCCAATTATTTTGGTGCTCGTCTATCGAGAGGAAAATCCGATATGATTGGTCTTTACATCCTGGGTGGCACTGAGGAACAGTGTAACTGGACCTTGCCTTCTAGCTGGATGTTTTATAATCCAATCCTAAAGGCGGTTAGTCAAGAGTTATCAATGCAAGGCTATCGCTTTAATCTAGAAGTGGTCAGTATTGAGCAAGTCATTAAGCAAGGTGTCATTGCCTCTGTGATTCAAGAAGGGTCATTGGACGGTATGTTATTGGTTGTGCAAGATGACATTGATTATGGGTTTTTGCAGGCTGTGGAAGAACGACACTTTCCCTTTGTGGTCCTCAATGCCAGAGTTGACCTAAACATCAGCTCTGTAAAGATCGATAACGAGCTCGGGGCCCGAAAAATGGTGGAACACCTAGTTAGCCAAGGACACAGAAGAATTGCATACTTAGGCGGTCCCGCGCAGGATACTAACGCCATTGAGCGGAGAGAAGGATTTACTAAAGCTATGCTAGCCGCCGGACTTAGCCCAGATATAATTAAGCACGGCGATTGGCAGCGCTCAGCCGGTTGGGAGACAGCTATGGAGTTTATGGAGCTAAAAGACCCACCGACCGCAATATTTTGTGCCAACGACCATATGGCCATCGGTGTGATGCAAAGACTACAGGAAGCTGGCTTTCGGATACCTGACCAAATATCTGTAGCAGGATACGATGATACCGAAATGTGTCAAGTGGTTGTACCTAAGCTTACGACAGTAAGGCAACCGGTTTACTCCATGGGTGAGCTTGGTGCCAAGGAAGTATTGCGTCAAATTGAAGCGGAGGATTTCTCTGCTTCGCACACAAACTTAGAGCCTGAGTTGATCGTGAGAGACTCTTCTGCACGGCATCGGCAGGACTCAAAAACTAATTAGTAAGGAGGAAGAAAGTATGAACAGTTTCTTTCCGGAAGTGACCAAGGTAGCATTTGAAGGTAAGCAAAGTAGTAATCCTTTAGCTTTTCGCTACTATGACCCACAGAAAATGGTGGGTGACAAGACTATGGAAGAGCATCTGCGCTTTTCTATGGCCTATTGGCATACGTTGACTGCCTCTGGCGTGGATATGTTTGGTTCGGGTACAGCGCAAAGACCTTGGGATAAACTCAGCAAGCCCATGGATATCGCCAAGGCCAGGGCAGAAGCAGGCTTTGAGTTCATGCAAAAAATGCAGATTCCATTTTTCTGCTTCCATGATGTGGATATCGCGCCAGAAGGCGAGACTCTCCAAGAAACCTTTGACAATTTAGATGAGATTGTCGCCCTCTTTAAGGATCTGATGAAAGCTACTGGAATCAAGCTTCTCTGGGGCACTAGCAATCTCTTTACTCACCCCCGCTATATGCACGGGGCAGCCACTTCCCCAAATGCTGATGTATTCGCCTATGCTGCAGCTAGGGTCAAGAAGATGCTGGAAGTGACCAAAGAATTAGGTGGGGAGAACTACGTTTTCTGGGGCGGACGTGAAGGCTATGAGACTTTACTGAATACCGACCTGAAGTTGGAGTTAGATAATCTAGCCCGTTTCCTCCAGATGGCTGTTGATTATGCAAAAGAGATCGGCTTTACTGGACAGTTCTTGATTGAACCTAAACCAAAGGAGCCTACAAAGCACCAATACGACTTTGATACTGGGACAGTTATCGGCTTTTTATGCAGTTATGGTTTGGAGAATTACTTCAAAGTCAATATCGAGGCTAACCATGCAACTTTAGCCGGTCATACATTCCAACACGACCTGCGTTTAGCTAGAGTAAATGGACTACTAGGTAGTGTAGATGCGAACCAAGGTGATGAGTTACTGGGTTGGGATACTGACCAGTTCCCCACCAATGTGTATACCACCACTTTAGCCATGTATGAAATCCTGCTTAACGGCGGTTTAGCACCAGGCGGTCTCAACTTTGATGCTAAAGTTAGAAGAGGTTCTTTCGAACCAATCGATTTGTTCTACGCTCATATTGCCGGCATGGACGCCTTTGCCCACGGCTTGCTAGCAGCACATAGTCTGCTCCAATCTGGGGAGTTTGAAAAGTTCATCGCAGATCGTTACAGCAGCTATACAACTGGTATTGGCCAGAAGATTGTCCAAGGCCAAGTTGGCTTAAAAGAGCTGAGCGAGTATGCTCTCCAGAATCAACAAATCACGTTAACTTCAGGCAGACAGGAACTCTTAGAAACTATCCTCAACAAACACATCTTTAGCGTCTAAGCTATGGTGCAAAGGGAAGTAGGTGGAGTATGGGTATTTTTATCGGTTTAGATGTTGGAACATCGGCTGTGAAGGCACTCCTGCTCACAACTGAGGGGGAGATAGTGGGGAACCACACCACTGAATATCCTTTGTTTTCGCCCCAACCCGGGTGGTCAGAACAAAATCCCGAGGATATGTGGCAGGCTTCCGTTGAAGCTATCCGTGGAGTAATGAGCAAATATGCCATATCTCCAGAATCAGTCTTAGGCATTGGTCTCTCGGGGCAGATGCATAGTTCGGTCTTCCTAGATGAACACCATGAAGTAATCCGACCCGCCATTCTCTGGAATGACGTGCGCACCAGCGCCCAGTGCCGTTTGATTGAACGAACGATAGATGCCCAGCTTTTGCTGGAAGAAGTCTGTAACCCTGCTTTAGAGGGCTTCACGCTGCCCAAGGTGTTATGGCTAAAGGAACATGAACCAGAGAACTACGCCAAGCTACGTTGTTTATTACTACCAAAGGACTATGTGCGTTTCCGGTTAACTGGTACATTAGCCATGGAAGTGTCCGACGCGGCGGGTATGCTGATGATGAATGTCAGGAAACAAGTCTGGTCTAAACGCATTCTAAACGCGTTAGACATCAATGAAGACATTCTACCGCCCATCATTGGCTCTTCTGAAATTGCTGGCACCTTAAGCTTCCAGGCTGCCGAAGCCACCGGCCTTAAAGTGGGAACCCCCGTCGTTGGTGGCGGTGCAGACAACGCTTGTGGAGCAGTTGGTTCAGGCGTGGTCGTTCCTGGCAGGGGTATGGTGAGTTTGGGTACTAGCGGTGTTCTCCTTGCCCATCTGGCGGAGCCAAGACTAATCACTTCTGGAACGGTGCATATGTTTAACAGCTGTGTACCTAGGGAGTTTTACATGATGGGTGTGACGCTCTCTGCCGGACTTTCATTGAACTGGCTGCGGAAGCGTCTAGGCCTAGAAAACAAGTCCTATGATCTGATGACTAAGGATGCAACGGCAGTACCTCCAGGAAGTCGTGGCTTAGTCTTCCTTCCTTATCTCACCGGGGAGAGAACTCCACATGGTGATGCTAATGCTAGGGGAAGTTTTGTTGGGTTGAGTGCCACCCATGATCAAGGAGAATTAGTCCGGGCAGTCATGGAAGGAGTTGCCTTCGCATTCTGTGACTCACTGGCCTTGCTTCGTTCCGCGGGTTGGGACGGAACCGCAATTAGGGCTTTAGGCGGCGGGGCACGTTCGCCCTTGTGGAAAGAAATCATCGCCAGCGCTACAGGCCTAGTGTTGGAAGAGATCAATATCGATGAAGGACCTGCCCTAGGCGCAGCTATCTTAGCTGGGGTAGGAACGGGTGCGTACCGAGATGCACGGGAAGCGTCAGATGCGATTATTAAGGTTGAGCGTACAGTTGAACCAAACTCAGAGTGGAGCAAGATTTACGCTGACCTCTACCAGGTATACAAAGACCTCTACCCTGCTTTAAAACCTTCCTTTGATCGTTTAGTAGAATTCTCTTAAACAAAATGGGGCTGGATATCCAGCCCCATTCTTAGTCTTAATCAAACTTCAGCCACACTGAGCCTTGTTTGGAACTCTCCACACATCTGTGGATAAACTTCACTCCATTCACTCCCGCATTTGCATCAGGGAAATCTAGATCCGTGGTATTTGGTTCTCTACCCTGTTTTAGTTTTAAGAGGGCAGAGGTAAAATTGTTATAGAGATTGGCAAACATTTCGTAGTATCCTTCTACATGGCCAGCGGATAGACGTGACATGACTTGTGCTTCAGGGTAAAAGTAGTCATTGCCCCGGGACCAGATCTGTAGCGGTTCTCCAAGTTTAGCCACCTTAAGCTGGTTGGGGTGTTCTTGGTGCCATTCAATACTACCCTTAGTTCCAAAAACCCTGAGGGACAAACCGTTATCGTAGCCAATCGCAACTTGAGAACACCAGTAGTTGCCTACTGCTCCGTTTTTGTACTTAACCATAATGACCGCATTGGTATCTAAAGCACGATCCACTCCACCGAAGTTATCAAGGCGGGCGCACAGTTCGTCAATTTCTAAGCCTGTAACATAGGAAACGGTATGTTCCACATGGGTACCAATGTCACCCACACAGTTGGAAATACCTGTTTTTTCCGGATCTAGACGCCAAAGATCGCCCACATCTGTAGCTAACCAACCCATGGGATATTCGGCAGCTACCATCTTAATCTCACCCAGATCACCTTTTCTTATCATCGTCTGTGCTTGTTTGAGCGCCGCACATTGAGAGTAGGCATAGGTCACGCAAAACAGCAAGCCATTTGTTTGCGCTAAATCCCTCAGTTCTTCTGCCTGTTCAATGGTAAAGGTCAGTGGCTTGTCACAGACAACGTGAATTCCCTGCTCTAAAAAGGCCTTGGCTGCGTCGTAATGGGCGTAGTTCGGAGAGCAAATAATCACAAAATCAATGCCATCTTCCCGTGCTCCTTCCTTTTCGGCCATTTCAGCATGGTCGCGATAAAGCCGCTCAGGATTTAGCCCTAGATGTTTTCCTGTGAGAAGTGTCTGATCGTAGCTTCGAGAGAAGCTCCCTGCTACAAGTTCAGCCTTACCATCAAAGATGGCCCCTTTGTGATGCACTTCTCCAATGTACGATTTCAAACCTCCACCAACCATACCAAAGCGAAGCTTATCTTTTATCTGCACACCAATACCCCCAATACTGATCGTTAATATTCATAATTGGCCAAACCATTTCCAAATCCTCCAATTAGCTCCAGTTGCTCGTTTCTAACTCCTAACTGGAATATTGTTAAATATAACCTGGTGATATTAAGCCGTTATTGACATAGTTGCCGATATATGTCACCATGTCACTACCAAATTGTGGAGGTGGTTTGTTGTGATGTTTAAACTGAGTTGGGTTAAGAAACTGAATAATATGAAGATCAAGCTGATCGTTGTACCCCTCATTCTTTTGTCACTAGCGATTGGTGCTTTAGCCATCTCGACCTTTGGTTTTGTGGAAACAAGCTTGTTTATGGCCATTGAAAAACTAGGACTTGACGTTGCCCACCAAGCGAGGCAGCGGGTTGTGGATAACCGTGAAGCCTTAATTGTGATCCAAGAGTTCCTGGCAGAAAAGATTATTGGTGTGGGACAAACAGTACTAGCCAACAAAGACATACTGAGCAATGAGTTCTTAACTCAGGTGGCCTTAGACTCAGGGATCGACTCCATCCACTTCTACAACCCGGATTTGGAGATTATCTTTACCGCCTTCGATCAATACCTTGGTTGGCAGGCTCCAGCTGACCATCCAGTTGCAGTTTTTGCCCGATCGAATGATCAGATTTTCCTAGAGGAGATCAGAAAAGATGTGGAGTCAGATAATTATTATAAGTATGGATACCTCAAGGGGCCTGGTGGAGAATTAGTACAAGTGGGGATTCTCGCCAATCAGGTGCAAGCATTGACTGACAAGTTCAGCATCCAGAACTTGGTTGAAGAGTTAGGAAGTACCGGAGAGGCTGTCTATGCTCTGTTTATTGACCCCAACCTCACCGCTGTGGCCCATAGTGATCTGGAGCGCATTGGCCTGGTCCTGAACGATGTAGGAAGTATTGCAGGGGCGGTCAGAGGTGAGCAATATGTATCGCAATATTTCTACGAACCTGCAGGTACAGACGTCTTTGACTTTGTTGTCCCGGTCGTTATGAACGGCGAACTGATGGGGGCTCTGAACTTGGGGTTTTCCATTGAACAAGCACAAGCCACGCTTCGGCAGACACTAGTTAGAATTGCTTTAATCGGTGGAATAGCCTTTGTTGTGCTAGGGGGAGTGCTACTACGCATGTCTTTAGCGATTGTGTCCAGTCTCCATGCTAACCAAGTTCAGCTGAAACACATGGGTAGCGGTGATTTCACCCATACGGTTGCGGATAAGTACCTCACTAAGTACGATGAGCTTGGTGACATGGCCCGGGCGGTTGAAAATACCCAAAAGGCTATCCGAGATGTGTTACATGAAGTGGCCGAAACCGCGATCAAGGTTGCAGGGACAAGCCAAGAGTTGTCCGCATCCACAGAGCAAACTAGCGCTTCAATTGAAGAGGTAGCTAGCACCAGTAATGAGTTCGCCTCGACGGTTCAGCAGATGAATGACAATTCCCAGGCCATGGTCCGTTCTGCCAATCAAATTCCGCTGCTACCACCAAGGGAGAGGAAGGGGTGGAGCAGTCCATTGCTAGTACCGAGGAGCTCAAGTCGGCAATTCTGGATATGGCCCGTACGGTGGAAAGCTTAGGCAAGCAGTCGCAGGAGATCAGTGAAATTGTAGGAGTAATTACCCAGATTTCCGAGCAAACTAACTTGTTAGCGCTCAACGCCGCAATTGAAGCAGCCAGAGCTGGGGAGCATGGTAGGGGATTTGCGGTTGTTGCTGACGAGGTGCGCAAACTGGCGGAGCAGTCATCCAGATCGACCACTTTGATTAGTGAGTTAATTGGGAACATGCAAAACGAAACTAGTCGCACGATTGCCGGCATTGAACAAGGGGTAAAGCGGGCGGAGGAAAATGCTGAAATTGTGGCAGAAACAGCCCGCCTGATGCATGAAGTGATTGAAGCGGTGAATAGTATTATTGGTCAAATTGAGGAGTTGTCCCAGGGGATAAGTATGATTAATACTGGAAGCCACGAGTTGGCCGCGACCACAGAAGAACAGTCTGCCTCAATCACCACTATCGCCACATCCGCACAAGATCTCAATCACTTTGCGGAGCATTTGCGGGAGTTAGTTTACCGATTTAAGCTTTAATGTGCAAAAGGACCGGGTCTTTCCGGTCCTTTTTTGACGTTCGGGAAAATCTTAGTTTCAATAAAGGGTTTGGACAGGAAGAACCCCTTCTGAGGTAGAAGAATACGGCAATACCATCTGAAGGGGAGTTTTGCATTGGAAACACTAGCAATTACTTTATTCATCGGCACATACATTTTGCTCTTGTTGTTGCCACGTTTTCGGGCCCATATTGCCCTATGTTCTGCAGCGACGTTCATTATTGCGGGTATTATTCCCATTAATCTTGTCTGGGAAGTAGTGGACTGGAACGTTCTACTCATGATCGCGGGTACCATGGGCATTGTTTCGCTATTTATTGATTCTCGTATGCCCGCTCTCTTGGCGGACTTGATTATAGAGAAAACCCCCAGTATCCGCTGGGCTATCGTAGCTTTGTCACTCTTTGCTGGGATTATTTCTGCCTTTGTAGATAACGTGGCTACCGTGTTAATGGTGGCGCCAGTCGCGATCAGTGTGGCCAAAAAGCAGGGGATTTCACCCGTAACCAGTGTTATTGCAGTTGCCATTTCATCTAACTTACAGGGAGCGGCAACTTTAGTAGGCGATGCCACCTCTATTTTGCTAGGTGGTCATGCGAACTTAGACTTTATGGACTTCTTTTTTACTCAAGGACGAATCGGGATGTTTTGGGTAGTGCAACTTGGCGCCGTGGCCGCCACCGCGGTTTTATACCGTACTTTGCGCTCCATGAAGGGTGAGGTTACTCCTCAAGAACGTACTAACGTAGAAGACTATTTCCCCTCGTATCTCTTAGGCGGTATGGTTGTCCTTTTAATTCTCGCATCCTTTATTAGTAACAAACCTGATATTACTAATGGTCTAATTTGCATGGCACTATTCGCACTAGGCTTAATCCGCTACTTGGTGCGGGGAGGCAATCTTGAGGGTGCTCGAAAGACGATAATGGAGATCGATTTCTTCACTTTGCTACTACTCATGGGGTTATTTATCGTGGTGGGTGGTCTTACTCAGGTGGGCGTGATCGATCGTATCGCCAGCTTTATTGTGCGAACTGGACAAGGTAATATTTTCCTTATTTATACGTTGATCGTGTGGATGTCGGTCTTAATTTCAGGTTTTGTGGATAACATTCCTTATGTGGCTACCATGCTTCCGGTGGCAGGTGGTGTGGCTTCTATCCTAGGTGTAGAACCGAACTTATTGTACTTTGGACTTCTGGTAGGGGCCACCTTGGGCGGCAATCTTACACCCATTGGCGCCTCTGCCAATATTACCGGTTTAGGACTTTTACGCAAAGAGGGCTATGAGGTAAGTGCAGGGGAGTTTATGCGCCTCAGCGTACCCTTTACCCTAGCTGCAGTAGTCACAGGCTACGTGCTAGTCTGGCTTATCTGGGGCGTTTCTCTGTGATTGGCACCCAAAACGAACGTTCTTTACATGCAAGTTT
>JAAZLQ010000039.1 GCA_012799255.1 Bacillota bacterium | reverse complement strand
TTGACTGCAATAACATTGTAGGTGGTCTCTGGGAGCCCATCCATTTCATCTTTAAATGTGGTGTAGACATCGTTAGGGTTGTCAACGCCGGGCTATAATTGACCCATAGGGGGTTCGGACGAAATCCTGGACTTAACGGTCAGGAGGAAGTCCATGTATTCATATGAGGATCGCATGAAGGCAGTAAAACTCTACATAAAATATAGCCTAAACATGGCGGATACCCGTCGGGAACTGTGTTTTTGGTAATATAGAAATTAAGAGAATGGCAGTTAAAAATTCATAGTCTGGCCAAAAAGAAGGAGCCACTGCATAGCATCCTCGAAATAAGCCTCTGAGCGCGAAAAACGTAAGGAGGCGAATTGAAGGAGTGCTAACAGTGACTCAGATAGATTATATCAAACATTTACGGGAAATCGAAGGGGAAAATATCAGCGAGATAGCTAGACGAATGAAGTGTTGTTGGTCCACGGCCAAAAAATATGCGGATGGCAGCATTGATCTGCGGAAAGGACCGACACAAAGAAGAAAAAGGCGAGTTATGGATGGCTATGAAGAGTGGATTGAATTCATGTTGGAAGAAGATCAAAGAATGCCCAGGGATCAAAACCGCACAGCCAAAGGGATATACGAAGAACTCGTCGAGCTAGGTTACCAAGGTTCAGATCGCACCGTTAGAGACTATGTCCGCCGCATCAAGCATCGGCTACAAATGGCACGGGCGGAGCAGTTCGTACGCTTAGAGCATAGGTCCGGTGAGGCTCAAGTAGATTTTGGCAGATTTAAGGGTATTAATGACGCCAAGGTAAAAGATTACTATGAGCTCGTATTAACGCTCCCCCACAGCAATGGCCAGGTTTGCCGGGTGTTACCTGCGGAAAACAGTGTATGTTTGCTCTACGGACTGCAAAGTATCTTCCAGGAACTTGGTGGCACCCCCACCGTGATCAGATTTGACAATATGTCACCAGTTGTTACTGAGATTAAATCAGGTACAGACAGGGTATTGACCGAAATGTTTAAGAGTTTTCAGTGGCATTATCGATTCCGGTCGGAGTTCTGTAATCCCGGTAAGGGCAACGAGAAAGGAGCCGTGGAAAACAAAGTGGGTTACGTGCGGCGTAACGCCCTTACTCCTATGCCCGTAATCGAGGAACTGGAAGCATTAAACCAAGAATTAGCAGAGAAAATGCGAAAGGATAGAGACCGCATCCACTACCGAAAAGGTGTATTGATCAGTGAATTGTGGGAGGAAGATATAGCGGGTTTACTACCCCTTCCTGAAGTCCCATTTGAAGTCTTCCGGACGCATACAAAGGTGGTCAACAAGTATGGCGAGATCAAAATAGAGGGGCACATATACAGGGTGCCCAACGTTGCACCGGGTTCACGAGTGTATGTAAAAGCATATTGGGACCAGCTAGAAGTTGTGGATAAATACGGGGAGGAGCTGCTCCACACTTGCCCCAGAATTTACTTTCAAGACGCGAAAACCATAGACTGGGCGGCAGAGCTTGAGATATTTATTCGTAAGCCAAGGGCAGCGGAAAGAGGCGTATATATAAAAGCGTTGCCCAAGAGCATAAGGGACTATTTCTTGTCAATAGATGACTTGGCAGTCCGTAGAGGACGCATTAGTGCAATGGTGAAGGTGCTCCGGCAATATCCCTTGGATGTGGCAGAAAAGGCCGCTGAGGCAAGCCTTAAGGCCGGTAGGACCGACGAAGCTAGCCTTAGGATATTTGCCGCCCTAGAAGCAGGAATATTGGACCCAGAGCCCATTCCCCTTGAAGAACCGTGGACCCCTTCGGAGGTGGCCCAATGGCAACCGGATTTGTCTGCGTATGACCTTCTAGGGGTGGTGAGTCTAAGATGACTGAGTTAGCTATACTTTGTAAGGAACTTAGACTGCAAAATCTGGAGAAATTGGCAATGGAGGTGGAGTTTGAAGATAAAATCCAGTTTCTAACCGATGTATTGACTCTTGTTTCCAAACATCGGGAAGCAAACCGTGTGCAAAGGCTTATTAAGGGAGCTAAATTTACAACGATTAAAACTTTTGATGGCTTTCAATTTGATCCAGTCGGGTTTCCAGTGGGATTCGACAAGGAGCAACTCTTAAGCCTTGAATTTGTCGAAGAAAATAAAAATGTACTGTGCATTGGTGCAGTCGGGACAGGTAAGACCTACCTGGCCACTGCATTGGGTGTCAAAGCCTGTGCCAAGGGCAAACGGGTACGTTTCTACCGGGCGGTAGATCTATGTACTGAACTAGCCGACAAACATCGCTCGGGAATGCTTGGCAGGGCCCTCAAACAGCTTCAAAAACTGGACTTGCTTATCATTGATGAAGTGGGGTATATCCCCTTTGACAAAACCGCATCGCAGCTGCTTTTTAACGTGTTGTCTAATGCATATGAGCAACAGAGCATTATTGTAACATCAAACTTGGAATTCGGCCGCTGGAACGAAATATTCCGGGATGATCGCCTTACTGCGGCCCTAATCGATCGCCTGGTTCATCATGCATATATATTGGGCTTTACAGGTACAAGTTTCAGATACAGAGAGGCCATTATGAACAGGGGAGGTGAGTCTGCAAACGCAGTAGCTGAATAACCTTAATGCTATGAAAATTACTTAGGGGATGCTATGCATTAATTAACTGCCAAACTATGCAAAAATTACCTACCAAAAACACAATTCGGTGCAT
>JAAZLQ010000370.1 GCA_012799255.1 Bacillota bacterium | reverse complement strand
TCACGTTCTTCACCCAGTTGGAAATGTATGTGCCGATGCCGGAGCAAAAGTTAAACTGTTGGTTAAAAACTTTGGAGCTAATACAATTACATTTACTGAAGATAATCCACTTAATATCTCGGCAACAGTGAGTGGACCTGTTAATGGAACATATAACAATGTGATCACTTCCGGAACTCTAAACCAATGGGAAACTATGGTTGTAACCATTCATAACGTGGATTTAAGTATGATCGGAAATTATATAGTGGATGCAATCGTTGAATATGACGATGATGAATTCACTATTAATAATGTGGCAAGTTCAATTGCTACTGTTACATCAACTACAGTTCATCAATTGCCACTATCTATTAATTTTGATGCTGATGACTACCTCCCCGGTGAGGAGAATCCATTCCCACCATTCTGGACTGCTACCAGTACACATGCTAATATGAAGTGGGATGTAGACTCGCTGGGAACTCCAAACTTCCCACAAGCAGGACCGATCTATGACCACACTTTCCGTAATCACTTCTTACGTGATGAAGGACAATATGCTGTAGTTTCAGCACCTGCAAATACAAGTTCTAGTGCAGTAGCTACTCTTTCAACTCAATGTATCAATTTCCACTATAATAACGGATACCCAAGTGAAAGTGATTACTGGCAACATATCTTTGGAGCAGCCAATGCAACTTGTAAGTTCTACGTGGAAATTGGATCAGGTGAATACTATGTGACTTTGGACTCCATTATTGGAAGAACACATACCTCATCTCCGGAGTATTACTTAAAACGTAACATTGTCATGGATCCTATCGATGAAAATGCCAGAGTTCGTTTCGTTGTTACCGGTAGAACGGGAAGGATTGACCCTGCTATTGATGATATATCATTTAAGCATGGTAAAGCAGATATTGCTATTGACGGCTTCGTGTATCCTTTAGACTTTACAGTTGCGGATGATGATTGCGTTATCAAAGGTGATTCTGTTTTCCCAATTGTAACCATTAAAAACGTGGGTAGAGTAACCATTCATACTTTCACTATTCACTATAATGCTGCTCTTGGAACACATATTCAAACAACTCCTGAAGAAAGTTGGAATGGTATCTTAAAACCAGGTGAAACTTTGGAATATACATTCCAACATGGAGTGCTTGTTCCTTCCTTACATAATTATTTACAGTTCCAAGCTTTAATAGAAACTGTTAATGATGAAAACTTACAAAACAACATTCATACTATTACAGCTTGTACAACAGTAGGTATTGATGATATTCAAATTGAAAATGGTGTAATTTTAGGACAAAATATGCCTAATCCTGCAGTAAATGAAACAGTGATCCCATTCTATACTAATAATCCGGGAGAAACAGTTCTTCAAATTCACTCAATAGAAGGAAAACTGTTACACTCAGAAGTTTACTATGCAGAAGTTGGAGAAAACAACATTGAAGTAAATACTTCTAATTTTGCACCCGGAGTTTATACATACACCATTACAATTAATCAAACTAAGCTAACGCATAAGATGATTATTCAAAAATAATTAAAAAAAGGGGCGTTGCCCCTTTTTTTTTGTAATTTTTTTTGTACTTTTGCCG
>JAAZLQ010000257.1 GCA_012799255.1 Bacillota bacterium | reverse complement strand
GGCAAGGAGCTCGGCTATGACAAGCAGATCGATGTGGCAGGGTTAGTGAGACAGTTTTGCACGCCGGAACATATTTATGCCTATCCACATGTGCTTGAGACTTTAGAAGAACTAAAGTCTAGGGGTTTTACCCTGGTGGCTTTAACAAATGGTTTCTTAAAATATCAATTGCCCGTTTTAGAGAGTCTAGGGATTGACCAGTTCTTTGAAAAGGTCTTTACGCCAGAACTAGTCGGACAGGCCAAACCACATCCAGAGTTCTTCCAAAAGCCTCAACAAGCTTTTCCCGGGCGTCATTTGCATATTGGGGATACTGTGATCCATGACCTATGGGGTCCGAAACGGGTAGGAGCCACAACAGTGTGGGTTTATCATGATCTGCCTGAAGAAATAAGCAGAATGCCAGTTGCAGAACGCACCAAGCATGAGCTTTTAGCTAGCTTAATTGCCAAAGGAATCGAACGGGACTTAAATGCTGCCGCCTATCCTGAGGTTACTGTGAGTTGCTCCATGCCCGATTTTGTTATAAAGTCAATTGAGGAGCTCTTAGCAGTACTTGACAAAATGGAGGGTAATTATGCGAAACAGACGTAGAACCACAACACTAGCCATTATACTCTTAACCATGCTCTTGACAGGTTGTTTAGCACCCAGCATCAAACTTACTATTGACCCCATTGAGGTGAACCAGGGTAATAAGGAACTGGAAGCAACCATGCACTTTCGCTTATCGGGTTTTTCTTCGCGCTATGAGATTGGCAAAATCGAAGGAGTTATCCTCGATGCCACGGGTAAGAAGCTGCATGAATTCTCAGAAGACTTAGCGATCCATTTCCCTGTGGCACCCTTGATTACCCAAAAGCGGGAAGTGAAGATACCCCTCACTGGGGCAAGCTTTTATGCTGACTTACAGGATCCAAACCAATTCGGAAAATTGAAAGGGCAGTATTACGAACTACAGGTAGTCCTTACTGGTACCACCCGAACTGAAGGAAAGGGACAAATCTTCTTTAAGTAAGAAGTAGACAAGCGGGCATGGTTTGCCAAAAGGCCGGTGCCGATATTAAGGAGAAATGGCGCAGAGAATAACCAAGAAGGCGTACCTGCCAAGGGCAAGGTGCGTCTTTTCACGTGGGCAGGAACAAGCACTCTGGGGAATAGCCTCCCAATGTGATGAATATGTTGTACCATCACAATGTGGGAGGAATGGGTATGCCTTACTTTGCTTATTTTGGGATTTTAGGATTAGTCTTGCTTTGGGCTACTGCGATCGTAATGTTCTTAGCCAAACAGAGGAACCTGGTTCATTTACGTCGTTATCATCCTCTGCTTGGTACCATGGGAGTTTTATCCCTTGCTGTGCATGCTGTATGGGTGAATCTAACCCACCTTGGAGAAGCGCGACCACTATTAGGTTGGCTTGGCCTTCTGGCCCTTGCTGGAGTTTTGCTCGGGTATTTCCCCAACTCACTAGCCAAGAGAACTGGCGATCGCAAATGGCGAAAGTTTCACTGGCCCATGGAGCTGGGGGCGCTAGTAATCGCCACTTTCCATGCAGTTTCCTTGCTGATTAGAATTCTGGGACGGTGAATTTTAACACAAGGTAAGAAAAAAGGGTTTTTGTTTGCCAACAAGAATATTAGGACAAGAATAGCTAGGAAGTGTTAAGGGGTGGCCTCACTTGCATGGAGCAATAGAGATTTCTGGCTCATTAAGACGAATCAAGGGACTGTACAACCAGTTTACACCAGCGGAACAACAGGTAGCAGACTACATCTTTGCCAACCTTCGGGACTTTCACAGACTATCCATCTCCGAAGTGGCAGAGAACTGTTCGGTCAGTGTAGCCACGCTGACACGCTTTGCAAGAACCTGTGGTTACTCAGGCTTCCCAGAGTTACGCACATCCTTAATTCCGGACATTCTCCAGTGGCAGCAAGAGCGTTATCATAATGTCGCTCTGGAAAAGCTGGACACTGCGGATCAAGCAAGCGAGATAGTTCGCAAGTTTGATAGCATAATCAAGGAAGCCAGTTCCCAAGCGCTTTCCACCATCGATCCTGGGCAGTTAGAAGCTGCGGTTCAGGCCATTTTGAACGCGGGTAAAATCGTGTTGATCGGTAATGGGGGTAGCGTCTACCTGGCAGCTTCCACCGCCCTGAAGTTTCTCAAGTTGGGCTTAACAGCCATGAGTTACCTTGATCACAATGGTATCCAGGCTTCTGCCCTGATGCTGCAAGAAGGGGATGTGGCAATTGCGGTATCCCATAGTGGGACAACCCGGGAGACATTAGATAGTATGAGCTTGGCAGTGGGGACAGGCTGTACCACCATTGCCTGTACAGGTTGGGCAAAATCGCCATTGGCAAAAATGAGCGATATTCATCTGGTTTATGGCAGAATTCAACAAGAATCGGAAATTGGTGTAGCGCGGGTAATTCAAGGGCTAATTTTAGACTTGCTAGCGACCACTGTGGCTCTCAGGATTAAAGGAAAGAAGCCCAGCTAGCTTCTTTTTTTGGCCTTGCTGAAAATTGTTTTCGTCGCAGAGAAGAATTAAAAGAAAATCCATTTATCACAACAGTGTAACTGCAGAGGGGGAGCATATTGATCGGAATTGTACAGGACAAACGTTCATTTCCAAATCCGGAAGAGTTTTTGAAGCTAGGTTATGAGTTGGGAGCACAGCATGTTGAGTTCAAGTATGAAGCTAGATTAGACCAGGCTTACAATATCAGAGGTGAAATGGCAGGTCGACTGCGAGAATTTGCGCAAGAAAAGGGGATTACACTTTCGATCCATGCTCCTTATGATCAAGGAATTAGTTTTGGTGATCCTAATCCCGAAGTTCAGGCGATCACCAGGCAGCGAATGCTGGAATGCTTGGAGTTTGCCGAGAAAATTAGTGCTACTTATATCACAGTTCACGGTGGTTCAGTGGAGGTGAAGCCAGAAGAGGAAGTAAAAGCGGGGCTTGGTACACCGAACCGGGTGACTATGCGGGATAAAGTTTCCAGTACTGTGTTTGCAGCCCTGAAGGAACGTACATTTAACGATCTAGCCTGGTTTATCCGTGAGGGGCGGGCCAGGGGAATAGTGATCGCAATTGAGAACTACCATGACTTCTCCTTTTCTAGGCTGAGATATCCTATTATTCCGTCGGACTTTACAGAATGCAGACAGGTCTTAGGCGATTGTTTTTCCATCAACTTTGATTCTGGACATGCTCACTCAACTGGAATCCACATCCTAGATTTTATTTCTGGCGTAGGGCCAGAAAACATTGTCGGTACACACTTACACGATAATAATCAATTGACAGATGGGCATTTAGCAATCTTCGCGGGTACGATCGATTTTGCAGCATTCTTTAGAATTTATAAAGAGTCGCAGTGGCAGTTTGCTCTAAACATCGAGATCAAAGATCGGGATCGGTTCTTTACCTGTTGGGACATTCTCAAAAGCCAGATGTCTAGTAACGTCCCGGTGTTAGCAAAATATTGATTTATCGATCTACACGAGGAAAATTATTTACAAAAATAGCAGGTTTTTGGGGAAAACCGACGAATGCTTAGTAGCAAGATCGATTTAGGAGAGGTGGTGTATTTCCTAAACCATTAACATTGGTGTGCAAGTGAAAGGAGAGAAATAATGAAAAAGAAATTCTTTGTTTTTGCCATGGTAGCCGTAATGGTTCTTTCCACAGCAGTCTTAGCAAGTGCAGATGAGCTGGAAGAACTAATCGCAGCAGCTAAAAAAGAGGGCAAAGTAGTTGTCTATTCCGTAACCAGCCGTATTCATTTGGCAGCAGAAGCTTTCCAAGAAAAATATGGTATCGAAGTAGAAGAACACCGCCTTTCAGAAGTGGAGCTTGTGGAGAGGGTCTACCAAGAGGCCAGAGCAGGAGTTAACGCTGTGGACCTGGTGTTGATCGAGGACTATCCCAGCATTAAAGAGTTGTTGATTCAACCTGGTTATCTCACCAACTATGTTCCACCTGCAGCAAGGGACGCAGTAGATGAGCAATATCATGATCCTCTAGTTTTTGCCTATATTTCCCGCATTACCGGGTACAACACTGAGGTTTATCCTGAGGATCCATTTGATAGCATTTGGGATCTCACCACCCCAGAGTTTAGGGGTCGGGTAATGATCAGAGACGTTGCCATCACTGGTGAACACCAAAATGCTCTCACAGAGTTGATCCGCAGATCCGATGAGATCGAAGCAGAGTACGAGCGTCGCTTCGGTGAAAAGTTGGTTCTCAGAGAAGAAAACGCAGGTTTAGAGTTCCTCCGCCGTTTGGTTGAAAATGACCTGATTTTAATGACCAGTGACACCAGAATCTCTGAAGCAGTAGGTAAAAAGGGTCAAGAGGATCCTCCCTTTGGTTTTTACTACGTTTACTCCAAGCACAGAGATATTCCTAACAAGGACTTGGCCTTGGATGTATCAACCAATATCAAACCCTTCTTGGGCTACTACTATGGAATGTACGTGCAGCTAGCAACCAAAGCTAATAACCCCAATGCCGCTAAACTGTTTGCTAACTACCTTATGACTCCAGAAGGCTATGAACCTTGGTCCAGCGAAGTGGGCTTTTATTCGATGAACAAGAATGTTGAACCCCATCCCGATGATATGCCTTGGGAATGGTGGAAAGAGCGCCTCTGGACGTATGATCCTGATTTTGCCATCGCCAACAGAGGTAAAGTGCTAGACACCTGGATTCGTAGCGTTGTTCAATAAAACATACTTTAATCTAAGTCAGAGCTCTCCGCATCCTTCGGGTGCGGAGAGATTCTTGAGTGTTAGCAAAGGAGTGAGACCCAAATCATGAATCCCAAGGTTCTTGTGGGTAAGTTGCGGAGAAACGCTACGCCTCAAACCATTTTATCGATCCTCTTTATAGCCGCCCTAATTTACTTGGTACTGGTTCCTCTGATTATCATGGTGCAAGAGACTTTTATCGTTCATCCCATGGAGAGATTCCAGATTCCAGGTTCGTTACCAGGTGATTTTACTTTGAGCCATTGGAAGAGGACTTTTGTCGACTCCTCATCATATAGTTTCTTTTACAAGCCACTGCTCAACACGTTAATCATCTCAACTTCTTTGGCAGTGCTATCTTTACTGATTGGAGGCGCACTAGCTTGGCTGGTGGTCCGCACCGACTTACCTTATAAGAAGTTTATTTCCAATATTGCTATCGTTCCATATATCATGCCATCCTGGGCCATGTCTTTGGCTTGGATTACACTGTTTAAGAACCAACGGATTGGTGGTTCCATGGGGTTGTTTCAGTACCTGACTGGGATTAGTCCGCCAAACTGGTTTTCTTACGGGATGTTTCCCATCATTGTCACCTTGTCACTACACTATTTCCCCTTTGGGTTTATGTTAATTGCCAATGCTTTGCGGAACATTGACTCACAACTAGAAGAGTCTGCCCAATTGCTCGGTGCAACCCGCTGGCAGACGCTGAGGCGGGTAGTGTTTCCTATCGTGACCCCTGTGATCTTCTCCACGTTTTTGCTGACTTTCTCAAGAGGCCTTGGCACTTTTGGTACCCCGTCGTTCTTAGGAGGGCCGGTACGTACCTATGTGCTCTCTACCATGCTCCACGCTAACTTAGTTGGTCAAAGGCCTGGTATTGGTTACTTGGTGGCCTTTGTCATGATCCTTATGGGCGTTTTGATTCTCTTTATGGATCATAAACTCTTGGGAGCAAGAAAGAGTTTTGTCACTATCTCTGGTAAGAGTGGTAAGAGTGAGTTGACCAAATTGGGCAAACTTCGCTGGCCGATCACAGTTGTGGTTGTGGCTTTTCTACTCTGTGTCACAGTAGTGCCCTTTGTAGTTTTAGCGATTGATTCGATGATGCTAATTCCTGGCGAGTATAGCTTGAAAAACCTCAGCCTCCACTATTGGATTGGACCTGCGAGCCAAACCATCGGGCTGGGTACAAGTGAACCGGGTATTCTCCGCAATCCCGCCATTTTGGGAGCGTTAGGAAACAGCTTGAAGTTAGGTGTAATTACCGCTTTAATCTGTGGTGTGGCAGGTCTCCTCATCGGTTATACCGTGGTGCGGACCAGGGGCACGTTTTTCTCCAAGTTCCTGGACCAATTGGCCTTCTTGCCTTACCTGATGCCTAGTATTGCCTTTGGATCAATCTTCTTAGCCCTGTTTGCGGTACGGAGGGGGCCGATTCCAAGTCTCTACGGAACATTTACCTTGCTGGTTATCGCCTGTTCTGTGAAATATCTGCCCTTTGCGTCTCGGGCCGGTATTAGTGCGATGATGCAAATTGGACCAGAACTAGAAGAAGCGGCCACTATGGTGGGGGCACCTTGGAGAACTAGAATTCAAAAGATTATCTTGCCCCTCCAAAAGAGTTCGTTTTTCTCAGGCTTGCTTTTACCTTTCATTTCAGCAATGCGTGAGCTAAGTCTGGTGGTACTCTTGGTCACTCCAGGTACACAAGTGGCCACCGCCATTACTCTGCGTTACACTGACCGCGGTTGGTATCCCTATACTAACGCAGTAATGGTTTTGATTGTGGCTGCCGTATTAATCACAACGGCCATCAGCCGTAAGCTGATGGGTACAGACTTAGCAAAGGGAATAGGAGGTTAGTTATGGCAACGATTAGGTTGAAAAACATAACAAAGAAATTTGGTCAAGTAACCGCGGTAGATAATTTAAACTTGGAAATCGAAGATGGTAGCTTTGCCACTTTGCTAGGTCCTTCGGGCTGTGGAAAAACCACAACCTTAAGAATGATTGCAGGTTTAGAGGATCCTACAGAAGGTGAGATTTGGGTAGGCGATAAGTGCGTCTTTTCCTCCATCACCGGGGATTATGTGCCACCTGCTAAACGGAAGATGGGTTTGGTGTTCCAAAGTTATGCCCTGTGGCCCCATCTTACTGTCTTCGAGAACATTTCTTTTGGCTTAAGCATTGCCAAACGGCCGTCTTCGGAGATCAAGTCGCGCACCATCGAGATTGCTAAGACTTTGCAGATCGGTGATTTGCTGGAACGTTATCCTAGCGAACTGTCTGGGGGGCAACAGCAGAGGGTAGCCATTGCCCGAGTTTTGGTGATGAAGCCTGAAGTATTGCTCTTAGACGAGCCCCTCTCTAACCTAGACTCCAAGTTGCGGATGGATATGCGGGCGGAGCTAAAGAGATTGCACTTGGAAACTGGTTCCACCATTATCTATGTAACCCATGATCAACTAGAAGCACTCACCATGTCCAGCCATGTTGCGGTTATGGATCGGGGTCTCTTGCAACAATGGGATCCGCCCATGGATATTTACTCTAAGCCAGCCAACATCTTCACAGCTGACTTTATCGGCAACCCCAGGATCAACTTGATTGATGGAGTGCTGAAAAAATCAGGCGATGGTTGGGAAGTTGCAGCAGACCGACTCGTTTTACCCTATAGCGCGCAAAACGGTGCCACTTTGCATGAACAGCGGGTCAAGCTGGGTTTACGTGCTGAGGATATGTATTTAGCCAAGGAACCTGGTCCCGGTTTGTTTGAGGGAACTGTGTATTCTGTTCTTCCAGCAGGTTCGGAGTGGTATATCAAAGTGAAGTTAGGTGAGGAGATCCTCACAGTGACAGTATATTCTGATCTAGATCTCAAACTAGATGAATCCATTTGGGTCGGTGTCTACGAGAACAAGAGTAAGTGTTTTGGTGAAGATGGGGAACTTTTGTAGAAGTAGGAAGGGATTGACTATTTGTGATGAAAGATGTTGATTTCACCATTGTAACGGGTCTCTCAGGTGCGGGCAAGACACAGGCCATGAAGGCGTTGGAAGATTTGGGGATGTTTTGCATTGATAACCTTCCTCCAGCGCTCTTACCTAGGCTCGTGGAACTACATGCTCAACCCAGTGCCAAAAAGCGGAAGTACGCGATCGCCATTGACATTCGGGTACGCGAGTATTTTTCCGACTTTGGTAAAGCCCTAGAGTGGCTGGTACAGAGCGGTTATTCCTATCACATGGTCTTTTTGGATTGTAGTGACAACGTGTTAATCAAGCGGTTTAGCGAAACTCGCAGAATCCACCCCTTAGTAGAAGGGCAGGAGATTCCCAAGAGTATCTATGAGACGATCGCTGCAGAAAGGCAGCTTTTGGCAGATGCCAGGGAGTTAGCCCATGATATTATTGATACTACTGATCTAAGACCGATGGAGCTAAGGTCGCGCCTGAACGAAATTTACTACGGCAATCCTTTACACGAGTCTTTGGCTGTAGATATTTTCTCCTTTGGTTTCAAACACGGAGCTCCCATTGATGCAGATATTGTCTTTGATGTTAGGTTTATCTCTAACCCCTACTACATCGATGAGTTACGGCCTCTCACAGGAGAGCAAAAAGAGGTGGCTGATTATGTCTTGCAGTTTCCCATCGCTCAGGAGTTTATCGAGAGGTTTGCTAGTCTGATTGAAGATCTCTTGGAGTCGTACTCCAAGGAGGGCAAGAGTAGGCTTACGATTGGAATTGGCTGCACGGGCGGTCAGCATCGTTCTGTGGCGGTTTCGATCGAGCTTGGCAAGCGCCTGCAAGAGGCGGGAATCAACGCGAGGGTACGCCACCGAGAGGCGGTCGTTGCCAAGGTTAGTGCAGGATAAAACGGAGGGGCTCAGTAGAGCCCCTCAATTTATTGCCGCAGAATTTTCCCCATGGTTTTTCCCTTGGCTAACTCATCTATTAACTTGTCTAGATAACGGATTTTTTGAACTACAGGATCTTCGATCTCTTCCACACGAATGCCGCACACTGCCCCTTTGATTAAAGAACTATTGGGGTTAAAGGCAGGGGCTTGGGCAAAGAAGGTTGCAAAGTCATTATCCGAATCGATTTGCTCCTGCAATCCTGCTTCGTCATAGCCAGTTAGCCAAGAAATGATTTGATCGACCTCTTCCCTGGTCCGATTTTTTCTTTCCGCTTTTTGCACATAAAGGGGATAAACCTTAGCAAATTTCATCTCCTCAATTTTTCTGGACATTGCTTCACCCCCCTCGTTTGCTCTAGTGTAACCATTTTTCAGCCTCCCGTACAGGTGGCTATTTGATCATTTAGAGTTCTGCCGCTTGAATAGTACGTACGAATAGATAGCCGGAGCAATTACCAGAATAATCACGATCACAATTGTAAGGGAAAACCCAGTCAGAAATTCGGCGTTACCTGAAATAAAGGATCTGGCAATCAGGATAACTCCAGCTAGGATATACAGGTAGCCTGCGAAACGGTGGGTCTTGTTCCAGTTGTGAGGATCATGGAGTGTCCAGGGTAGCTTGATGCCAATGGTGTAGTTTTGCCTGCTTTTCGGAAGATAATTTCCTACTATGATCAATAACGCACCTAAGATTACTGGGGCTACTAGGGTGATCTGAATGTTTCGTCCCAACGCGATCAATAGGGTAATGGGCACTAAGATCACTGATAACACTGGCGGAAGCCAGATCGTGAGTAGCTGCATGGTCTGGGATGTGTAAGCCCGCTTGGGATCATTAAACAGCTTTAGCTTAGAAAAAAGATTCAGAGCTAAAAAGACAAAGGGTAAACCAAAAGCGGCTAGGGCTTTAGGTGCGAAATTATCAGGGTTTCCTGTGCTGTCCCAATGGATTGCCACTTGCTCAGGCAGATCTGGATAAACAACTAGGGACATAATCAGTGGAAGCAAGCAAACTAGTGAAGTTAGCAGCAGTACAAAGCGATCACCTTTTGTGTTCATTATTGTTTTCCCCTTTAAACTGGGCAAGCCAGAGCATGACTTCCTCAAAGACTGAAATGTTAAGTTCGTAATACACGAAGTTTTTATACTTTGTTTCAAAGACAAGATTCGCCTTTTTAAGTTGGGAGAGGTGATAGGAGATGGTGGCTCCAGAGATGTTAAAGTGCTGTCCGATTTCGCCGGCAGACATGCTTCCTCCCTTAAGGAGAACGAGAATGTCCCGTCTGATCGGATCTGCTAAGGCTTTAAAGGTTTCGGGAAAGCTCACTAGACATCACCTCATCTATTTAGAATTTGTTCTAAATAGATCGTAGCATAAAGGTGAAACCTGCGCAAGAATAATTTAGATGTCTTTCGAAATAGGGTGAGGGTTACCTGTGTATGGTTTTTGGGATTTTAGGAAATGATAGGATAAAATCAGTTAAAACCAGTAAGGGGGTTACTTGATGAATGGGTTAGCGAGACTCGCTCTGCTCCTGGTGATTATAGGTGCGCTCAATTGGCTCTTGGTTGGTCTCTTTCAATGGGATCTTGTGACAGCTATATTCGGCGGGGAATCGATGCGGGAATCTTCTATGTTAGCTAGGATTGTCTACACCTTGGTAGGCCTTTCGGGCATTTATTCCCTCACTTTCCTGTTTGGAGATAATCGCGTCAGGAATGAATGATCTTCTACTAAAAAGTCTTTGACCTCGGCATAGCCGGGGTTTTTGCTTGGTTAAGGCATGTCTCTTTTGATTAGTTAGAATTTGCAGGAAATAGTCACCTGTTGAAGAAGAGACGCCAGACATGGCTCAGAGAGTACCTGATTGAAACCGGCTATGCGCCCAAGCGTTTCGTTGGTTCTGCCCAGATTTTCGATGATGTAAAAGAAGTCGCGGACAGTATTAGGCATACGCTTGGTCTGCCAATCGATTGGGCAGAGAGTGTGGGAACGTGGCAAGATGCTCTCAACAAAATATTTCGGAGTGCTGAAAAAGCGGGAATTTTGGTAGTTCGAAATGGAGTTGTAGGAAACAACACGCGGCGAAAACTCAATGTAGCGGAGTTCCGTGGCTTCGTGTTGGTTGATGATTATGCCCCTCTGATCTTTGTTAACGGTAGAGACTATAAAGCAGCTCAGATGTTTACGTTAGCACATGAGCTAGCTCATCTGTGGCTTGGAAGTAGCGGTGTATTTGATTTAGCGTTCCTGCAGCCAGCTGATCATGACATTGAAAGGATCTGCAACAAGATCGCCGCTGAGTTCCTGGTTCCTACAGAGCTACTGTATCGCCACCTACCAAAGCACTTGTCCCGTTCTGATTATGCAACTGTATTACAAGATTTAGCAAGGCGATTTAAAGTAAGTCCGTTGGTAATAGGCAGGCGCGTATTGGACATGGGATTAATCAGTAATCAAATGTATCGCACCTACTATGACGAGTATCTAGAAGTGTTGCAAAAGCGAGAGTTGCGTGAACGGGATGATGGAGGTGGGGATTTCTATCACAACCAAAACTATCGTGTGGGGCGTCTCTTCTTCACTTATGTTGCTAATGCTGTTAAAGAAAATAAACTACTCTACCGCGAAGCATACAGGCTGACCGGGTGACTGTTGCGTAGTAACGCAAGAGTCATACAAGGATGGTGTTCGGAAGCAAGTTCCAATCCCAAATGTCTGTCTTGAGTTTGAGGTTCAATGGGTCGATACGTTCGGTATGATGAGAAGGTTGGCGGTTGCTATTTAGATCGTTTCCCCGGCTATGCCGGGTTTTTTTATATCATTCCATAACCTGTTCATCCTCCAAACCGAAAATGTCTTCAAAAGTGGCTGAAGGAATGGAGCCATCGGATATTTTGTTTACTTCTTCGGCCATTTTTCGAATAGATCCCCTAAAGTTCGCTTGTTCAATTTCAAATTGACGAATAAGTTCATCACCAGAAAACCCATCAGAAACGTGCCGCAAGGGGCGAATTACGATCGATCCATTTTCTAGGGAACACTCTACCTGGCTACCTAGCTCCAAGCTTTCAAAATACTCTAGCGGAATCGTGATTTGCCGTTTTTTGGATACCCGAATGATTTTAGGATCTCCCATGTTTTCACGCTACAAAGATGGTGGGGATGATAGGCAAGAATGTTTTGGAAGGTTGGAGTGGCTGGTTAATTATTCCGGAAAAAAATTTCAAAACAAAGAAGGGTAATTAGTTCGTAAGCCGAATAAACTAATTGACTTAAGAAAATGAGGAGATAAAAAATGTTGCGGCATAGAGTTGGTACACCACAATTGATGGGACAAATGAATCGGGCCACAGTGATTAACATCTTAACCAAGCTGGGCCCCATTTCACAAACTCAAATTTGTGATCTGACCGGTTTGAGTCGGGCCACCGTTTCCACCATCATTTCAGATCTGCGTAAAGAAGAGCTAGTGGTGGACGTGAGTAGGGCCGCATCGACAAGTGGTAGAAGGCGGGTGCTTTTGGAGTTGAACGGTGACGCAGGATACGTAATAGGAGTGGATCTTGGCGGGACCAAGATGGCGGGGGCAGTAACTAACCTTTTAGGCAAAGTAGTTTATAGCTTAAAACAGCCCACCTGTGCCAGCGAGGGCCCCGAGGCAGTCTTTCAAAGTTTATTACAATTTATCAGGCAACTGGCGGAGGAATCCCAGATCGATCAAAGCCGGATTAAGGGCGTTGGGATTGGTATTCCAGGTGTGGTGGTAAACCAACGGGAAGTGAAGTGGGCACCATCCTTAGACTGGAAGGATTATCCTCTGGTTGAAAAATTGAGCGAGCATATGGATTTCCCTGTTTTCCTGGAAAACGACGTGAACCTCCAGGCTCTAGGTGAGTATTGGTATGGTTTAGGTCAAGGTGTTGATGTCTTAGCTTGCTTGGCCATCGGTACCGGTCTTGGAGCAGGGATTGTGTTAAATGGGCAGGTCTTCTTCGGAGCCCACCAGTCCGCTGGAGAGGTGGGTAACCTAGTCTCTGACACCTCCCAATTGGGTCAGGATTATCCCGGCTTTGGCTTCTTAGAGAGCTGGGCCAGTGGTACTGGTATCGGCGAGAGATATTCTGAGTTAAGTGGATCTAGTGAGTCTCTAGATGCGGAAGAAGTGTTTAGCCTGGCAAGACAAGAGGACCCGGTAGCCCTAGAGGTGCTGAAAGGTTTTACTGAGCATTTAGCCATGGCCATCGTCAGTATCTCAACTGTGTTAGATCCTGAACTGATTATTTTAAGCGGTGGGGTTGCTAAAGAGGCAGATCTCTTTTTGCCCCAGCTTAAGAAACTAGCCTTTCCGGTGCTCCAGTCTCAGCCCAGGTTAGTCGCATCGGAGCTGGGGGATATTGCCGGTGTGATGGGTGCGGTTGCATTAACACTGCATAATACCAACAATCAGCTATTAAGTTCGTACAAGAGAGTGGGGGAGTAAGTTGCGTAAATTTTTTCAGACCTATGGGCTTTTTGTCACCTTTATTGTCCTATTCTTGGCCTTGGCCATCTGGTCTCCAGCCTTTCGAAATCCACAAAACCTGATGAACCTCTTGCAACAAAATGCGGTGAACGGAATCATTGCCTGTGGCATGACCTTGATGATGATTTCCGGTGGATTTGACCTTTCGGTGGGAGCTAATGCAGCTCTTTCGGGCATGGTGGCCGCCGCCTTATTCCTAAAGTTCAACATACCGCTAGGAATGGTGGGTGGACTTTTAGCTTCCTCTGCAGTTGGTTTAATCAATGGACTTTTAATTGCCAAAGTGGGCATTAACCCCTTTGTAACTACTTTAGGAACGCAGATTATTACCCGGGGCTTGATCTTTGTTTCTACCAATGCTAAACCCATTTACGGCTTGCCCCTATCTTATATGACAGTTGGCCTAGGTAAGATTGGACCGTTTCCTGTGGCAACCACGCTTTTTGTCATCGTGGCAGCAGTCACCCATATCTTGTTAAAACACACACCCTTTGGCCAATATGTACTGAGCGTAGGTGGCAACGAAGAGGCAGCACGCTTATCTGGTATTAACGTCAGTAAAGTGAAAATCAGTGTCTTTACCATCGGCGGAGCTTTAGCAGGTTTAGGTGGACTAATTCTCCTAGGCCAGACCATTACAGGCCAGCCCCAAGCAGCAACAGGTTATGAACTAGATGCCATTGCGGCCGTAGTTGTGGGCGGTACTTCACTATCTGGGGGACAAGGTACAATCACCGGTACCGTTGTGGGCGTATTACTAATGGGTATGATCGCTAACGCCCTTAACCTTTTGAACGTATCTCCTTATTGGCAACCGGCAGTTACCGGCTTAATCATTCTTTTGGCAGTGGGCTTCGATGCAACTAGCAAGAAGTCGACTAGCAAACAGATTTCTCAGGGAGGAGGGCTACTGGCTAAACTCGGTGTCGGCAAAAAAGCTTAAGTTTACAACTAAAATAGACTTAGATCGAGGAGGAACATTCAATGAGAAACAGACTAATTGTGGCATTAACCTTAGTTTTTCTTGTAGGAAGCAGCATGGTCGCCTTGGCCAGTGACAAGCAGTTCACCATCGGCGCTACTATTTGGGATATGTCCAACCCATTTTACTCTAATTTTATCAAGGGTTTAAACGATGGGGCTAAAGAATTCAACTTTAACCTACTCCTGCGGGATGGCCAAGGTGACCCCAATACCCAAGT
>JAAZLQ010000109.1 GCA_012799255.1 Bacillota bacterium | reverse complement strand
TAACTCCTCATAGGCCCGTTTCGTTGTAATCACGCTGATTTGCAATTCCTTAGCTAGAACCCGAATGGAAGGTAATGGTTGGTCAGCACCTAAGTCACCTCGGAGGATCGCTCCTTTGATCTGATCCGCGATTTGTTGATAGATCGGGGCCTCGCCACTATTACTAATGATGATTTTGATGAAACCACCCCCCATACCGTTCATATACACTATATACAGTTGGCTTGCCAATGTCAACATAAAAATAAAAAAACCCCCGGAAGGGGAGAATAAGCTACAAGAAAGGATGATCAAAATGTCTAGACAATATCTCAAGTACGGTGGCGTACGCTTCATCAATCACGCCCCACCTGAAGAGATAAATAGCTTTGTTAATGCTCTTTCAGATGAAGAGCGCCATTCTCTCTATAACGTTGTGAACATTTTAGAGAGGGAAGGCTTGATTAGCTTTGTGGAAGGTGACACGACTACAATTGACAAGGATATGGAGGAGTTTCTAGTTCCTAACGATGATCAGGATCCCTATTCTTAACTGGCCATACTGCTGGGTAGGACTAAGGAAATACGACTTCCAAAATCCTCCCTACTTAAAACTTCCAAATAGTCACCATGCCGTTCTGCAATCCATTTGGCAATGGACAAGCCTAATCCAGTCCCACCAGTAGCCCGGGCTCTTGATTCATCCGCGCGATAAAAACGATCAAAAATATAAGGAATATCCTCCGGTGGAATCCCAATGCCCGAATCCTGCACCGTAAACCACACCTTTCCCCCTTCATTCCTAACGGAAATGGAGATATTTTCACCTACAGGTGTATATTTGATGGCGTTATCCACTAATATCCTAGCTGCCTGCTTTACTAAACCCCGATCTGCCACTACAAAGGACGGTATAGTCTCTAATTCAAAAACATGGCCACCACTAATCATTTCGGTCTCCGCATGAATAGTCTCTGCCAATACTCCCAAATCAAACCTTTCTAGCTGCAGATGCATGGTGTGGTTGTCACCCCGGGCCAAAAAAAGGAGTTGCTCCACTAAATCTTTCATATTAGTAGCCTCTTCTTTAATCGCGTCAATAGATTCTTGTAACGCCTCTGGATCATGTTTTCCCCAGCGATCTAAAAGATTGGCATAGCCCTGAATGGCGGCAATTGGAGTACGTAGTTCATGGGAAGCATCAGAAACAAAACGGGCTTGCAAACGATAAGACTCGTTAATCCGCTCTAATAGGCTATTAATGGCCACGGCCAAACTCTTCAGTTCATCTTGCGTGCCATCTAAATCAATTCTAGTATCTAAACGGGCTGCATTAATCTCATCAAGTGTTCCTGCCAAGGCCTCCATTTCGCCAATAGATAAGGGACCCTTCTCCTGGGAGAGAGTCTGTGCTTGTTCCGCCAGTTCAGAGATGGGTCTTAAGATATCACGAATCAAATCTGCTCGCGTAACGATAGTTTTAAAAGCGATAATCATCTGGGCGATTAAAAGGACTAAGAACAGATTTTTCAACACCCATATTATGGAGGTATAATGGATAATTATAGTGTAAGAAAGATCGTTTACATCTACGTCAAATTGGTATTGCAAGGAATCGAAAAGTTGGTAGAGGGAAACGTCCTCCTCTATGCGGGAAATTTTCACCATGCGGTAAGCGGATCTGGTTTCAGCAGGAAAGATAGCTTGAAAAGGCGGTGGAACCACAATGCCCTTGCTAGCATCCGCTCGTTGAAGAACGACAACTTCCCCAAGTTCAGGCAAACTCTGATTTTCAACCGCTCTACTATCTTTGGATTCCAAGACTTGTACAGCCCTTAAAGCGGAATGTTCGCCCAAAATCAAGAGGGTCACTGCACTAGTACCTAAAAACAACATATTTAGAGTGATAAACGTGCCAATTAGGCGTACCCAAAGCTGCACATTGAGCTTAGAAACTAGAGAAAAACCGATGGTGTGAATCCGTTCTTGTTTAGCTTTCATCACGAATCACATACCCCACTCCCCGAATGGTGGAAATAAACTTCAAATCGAAGACTTCATCAATTTTGGCCCGCAAGAAGCGTACATAAACATCTACCGCATTTGTTTCCCCTTCAAAATCAAAACCCCAAACATTTTCTAGTAAGGTCTCTCGGGACAAAACAATGCCTTTGTTTTCTAACAAATAGTGTAAGAGATCAAACTCCCGCTTCGTAAGTTCAACCGGTATATCTCGCACAGTAACTTGGCGGCGATCCACATCCAGGCGCAGATCACCTGCTGTTAATATTGGAGAACTTAATGCATGAGATGTTTTACGCAAAACTGTGCGAATCCGGGCCAAGAGTTCTTCAATGGCGAAAGGCTTAGTAATATAATCATCAGCCCCACTATCCAGACCTGAAACCTTGTCAATCACACTATCTCTTGCAGTAAGCATGATCACAGGTACGGAGGAGCTACGCCTTAAGCGACGCAACACCTCCATACCATTGAGTCCTGGAAGCATAATATCAAGAAGGACCAAGTCAAACTCACCTAATTCGGCTAATTCTAAGCCACTCCGACCATCAAAAGCCTTAGACACTTCGT
>JAAZLQ010000206.1 GCA_012799255.1 Bacillota bacterium | reverse complement strand
TGTCTAGAAACTGGAATACATAGAAATAGAAATGGCGTTCCATTAATTGGTACGCCTTAATTTTTAATGGTACGCCCGAGAGGAATCGAACCTCCGCACCCGGCTCCGGAGGCCGGTGCTCTATCCACTGAGCTACGGGCGCATATTGTGCGTTTCTGATTATAGCAAAACTACTAGGGCAAGTCAAAATAACTCTTGTTGTGGTGGCTGTTAAGCTTGATCTTCGCTGGCCCCATATGTATCCGGGCTTTGGCGGGAAGCATGGGTGGTATATGACAATAATAAACCGGCCAAGCAGAGGATAGCTCCGATACGGTAAACGGTCTGGATAGCTATCAAGCTGGGTGATACTGAGCTGATAGCTACATTTGTTTGCAATACTGTGGCATATATAGCTACGGATAGGGCGGTACCTAGAGAATAGGAGAGATTTCTGACCGTTGCAATGAATCCGCCTGCGTAACCGGCTTGATCTGGCGGAATTGAGCCCATAATGTAACTGCTATTAGGTGAGCCAAAGGTACCTAATCCCAGTCCCAGTAGCATAAGTCCCACGAAGATGCGAACCGAATCTAGCGACAGGGTTACGGTCGATAAAGTCAAATGCGCCAAGGCCATGATCAAAAAAGAGGCTGAGGTCAGCCGGGAGGGCCCCCAGCGATCGGATAAGTTGCCGGCAATAGGTGCTGTCACTGCCATTATCAATGGGGGAATAGTCATATAAAGACCAACCTGGGCAGGGGACAGGGGCAGTACATTTTGGAGGTAAAAGGGAAAAAGGAAATATATCAGCATATGACTGACGTAACTGATGGCGCCCAGAATATTGCCATAGACAAAGGCCTTAATCTTAAAGAGATCAAAGTTGATCAATGGGGCAGTGCGGCGCTTCTCAACCACAACAAACAGAGGGATCAGCAGGAGTCCGATTATCAGCCAGGTATTATTTAGGTCGGGTGATAAGCCCATTACCAGTAAAATGGAAGTGGCGGCTAGTAATAGAGTTCCTGGAGCATCGAACTTATGTCGTTCGGAATCGAAAGAAGGTACTGCTGGTATCATAAAACGGTATGCCAGGATAACAGCGATTATGCCTACTGGGACGTTGATCAAGAAAATACTGGGCCAGCCAAAGTATTCGATCAACAAGCCACCCAAGCTGGGGCCAGCCATGTTGCCTATACCGACTACACTGCCGGTAATGCCCAGGGCTTTGCCCCTCTCATTATCGGGAAAGGAATTAGACACAATACCTATTCCCGTTGCCATCATCATACTAGCGCCTACAGCCTGAACCATTCGAAAGGCTACCAGCAAGAGCAATGAGGGTGCCAGGCTACAGAATAGCGACCCCAAGGTGAACACGACGAAGCCAGAGGTATATATCTTTTCCATTCCCATGCGATCACCTAGTCGGCCAAACATAAGGAGAGTAGCAGTTATGACTAGCATATAGGCATTTGTGACCCACTGCACCGCACTCAGAGATATGGACAAAGCCTCGGCTATGCTGGGATTGGCAATATTCAGTATCCCACCATCCAGGGTGGACATGAAAATGCCGAGGCATACAATGATTAGGGTTTTCCATTTGTTGGCTAACTGCAAGA
>JAAZLQ010000345.1 GCA_012799255.1 Bacillota bacterium | reverse complement strand
GAAGGACTTAGCAGCCTAAGAACCGTGGAAGATGTGGCCCGGCTTCGCGGGAAAACTCCTGGGGAAATCTTAGGTTAGGGGGCGAATGTCGTGGCAAAGTTGAAAATTACGTACAAGAAGAGCGTTATTGGTTATGCTCAGGATCAAAAGGACACAGTGGCAGCCCTTGGTTTGAAGAAACTGGGCACGTCAGTTGTCCATGACGATAATCCTGTCATCAGGGGTATGGTTCACAAAGTAAGACATTTACTTGAAGTGGAAGAACTAGACTAGTAAGAGGGGGTGTAAGTGTGCGGATTCATGAACTTAAACCCGCAGAAGGTAGCAGGCATAAACGCAAAAGAGTGGGCCGTGGAATGGCCTCTGGCTGGGGTAAAACCTCAGGTCGGGGACACAAAGGGCAAGGCCAACGCTCCGGTGGGGGTAAAGGGCCTTACTTTGAGGGAGGTCAAACTCCTTTGGTGAGACGTCTGCCTAAGCGCGGATTTACCAATGTGTTTCAAAAAGTATACGCTGAAGTCAAGTTAAGTGACTTAAATCAGTTCGCACCGGGTACAGTTGTCACTCCCGAGCTCTTGATTGAATCTGGGCTTGTGAAAAAAGTGAACGATGGAATTAAGGTTCTCGGTAACGGCGAGATTAATCAAGCGTTAACGGTGCAGGCTCATAGTTTCACAAAATCGGCAGCAGCCAAGATTGAAGAGGCTGGCGGCAAAGTAGAGGTGATCTAGTTGCTAGCTGCATTAAGAAATGCCATGAGGATCCCTGATCTCAGGAAGAAACTGCTGTATACCGCTGCCATGCTTGCCGTCTATCGGATTGGTTCGTTTGTTCCAGTCCCAGGTGTAAACGCAACAGAGCTGGCACGACAGTTAGGGGTCGATGGAGGAAACATCTTCGGTTTCTTGAACCTATTTACCGGGGGAGCATTAGAGAGATTTACCGTTTTTGCACAGGGAGTAAGTCCCTACATCACCGCCTCGATTGTCATGAACCTTTTAACAATTGTTATTCCTAGTTTGGAGCAATTGCAGAAGGAAGGACCGGAAGGGCGGAAGATTATTGCCCAATATACCCGTTATGCCACGGTTGCCTTAGCTGTTATTCAGGCTTTTGGTACAACTATGATGGCACGGAACTGGGGTGTAGCTTCTAACCCCTCCTTTTTTGGTTTGACTCTGATCGTGTTAACCCTGACAGCTGGTACCATGTTTACCGTTTGGCTAGGTGAGCAGATCTCCGAAAAAGGTATTGGGAACGGGATTTCTCTATTGATTTTTGTCAACATTGTGGCTGGTTTGCCAACCCAACTGCTCAATGCATTTCGGGCTGTCGGTCAAGGTGGCTTGAACATCATCAGCCTGATAGCGTACTTTGCCATTACGATAGTGGTCATTGCCGCAGTAGTAATGATTACACGTGGCGAGCGCAGAGTGCCTGTCCAATATGCTAAGCGTGTTGTTGGACGCAAAGTCTATGGTGGCCAGTCAACCCATATTCCTTTGAAAGTAAACCAAGCAGGGGTTATTCCTGTAATCTTTGCATCGTCAGTTTTGACGTTTCCCCTGACTTTGGCTCAATTTGTTCCAGCAGTTGATGTTATCAACCGTTGGTTAGGGTATGGTACATTTGGATACAATTTACTTTACGTAATTCTTGTCCTCTTCTTCACTTATTTTTATACTGCGGTAACCTTCAATACAGTTGAGGTTGCTACCAACATGAAGAAGAACGGGGGTTACATCCCTGGGCTTCGTCCAGGTAGACCCACGGCAGAATACTTGGATAAGATTCTCTCCCGTATTACTTTGCCAGGAGCGATTTTCCTTGCGGTAATTGCGGTTCTGCCGTTTGTAGTTGCTGCAGTAACCAGGATTCCTTCCAATATCCTGCAATTCGGTGGTACTGGGATTTTGATCATGGTGGGTGTAGCACTTGACACAATGCAGCAAATCGAGGCCCATCTGCTCATGAGGCACTACGAAGGTTTCCTGAAATAAAAGGGGGAAAAGCACATGCGATTGGTGTTGCTGGGCTTGCCGGGTGCGGGTAAGGGTACTCAAGGAGAGCAGATTGCCGAAAAATACGGCATTCCACATATCTCCACGGGTAGGATTATCCGTGAAGCAATTGCCTCGGGTGATGGCGTAGGTCCTCTAGTTGACTCCTATATCACCAAGGGGGAGTTGATTCCAGATGAACTCGCCATTCAAATGGTCTATGAGCGTCTGAGCAAACCGGACTGTAAAGAAGGGTGGATCCTGGATGGCTTTCCCCGCACAGTGCCACAAGCTATAGCTTTAGACCAACGCCTAGTGCAAAGTGGCTTGGATGTGCAGATGGCATTCGACATCCGCATTTCACAGGGAGAAGCCATTGATCGAATTGCCAAGCGGCGGATGTGCAGTAACTGTGGAGCAGTCTATCACTTGAAGCATTATAGGGCCAAGGGAAAAGGTGTCTGCGACTCTTGTGGCGGAGATCTTTATCGCCGCAGTGATGATACTGAAGAAACAGCCCGAAAAAGACTTACCGTCTACATGATGCAAACCCATCCGGTTGTGCATTATTACAGCCTAGATGGTCGGCTTTATAGTGTTGATGGAGTCCGTCCCATTGACGATGTCTTTGCCGATATTGACCACTATCTGCAGCGGCTGACAAAAAGTAACAGTGTTGGTGAAGCTCAATGATCATTCTAAAATCGGTAGAAGAGTTGCAGGCGATGCGAGCTGCAGGGAAAGTGGTGGCTCAGGCCCACGAACTCGTGCGTGAAATGATTCGACCTGGAATTACCACCTTGGAGCTGGATCGTGCTGTTGAAGACTTCTTGGTGAAGCAAAATGCGATTCCAGCTTTCAAAGGTTATCAGGGGTATCCCGCTTCAATCTGTACTTCTGTCAATGAGGTGGTAGTACATGGGATCCCCAGCAAGGAAGTGGTCCTGGCTGAAGGATCCATCATTAGCGTTGATATTGGGGCGTTTGTCGATGGTTTTTGTGGCGATAGCGCTTGGACTTACCCTGTAGGTGAAGTTGACCCAGAGGTCCAGCGCTTACTCACCACCACCGAGGAAGCACTTTTTCAAGGTATCGAGCAAGCCAGAGTTGGTAATCGCCTTTCTGATATCTCCCATGCTGTGCAGAGGCATGCTGAGGAACAAGGATTTTCTGTTGTCCGGGACTTTGTAGGACATGGGATTGGCCGGCAGATGCATGAAGCACCACAAATTCCGAATTTCGGCCCCCCCGGGAGGGGTCCACGTTTAAAATCAGGTATGACATTAGCCATTGAGCCAATGGTGAATGTGGGTAGTTACCATGTGGAAGTATTGACTGATAATTGGACAGTTGTAACACGGGACAAATGTTGGTCAGCTCATTTTGAACACACAATTGCGATCACTGATGAAGGCCCCGTGATTCTTACGGTGTTGTAGGAGAGATAAAATGGGACTTTTAGAAGTAGGACAATTAGTGACTTCAAAGCGGGGTAGGGACTCTGGAAGAAAGTATGTGGTGGTTAAGTTCTATGATGATGGCCATGCAGATGTGGTTGATGGCCTGGTCCGAAAATTGAATCGTCCTAAACGTAAAAATGTGAAGCATCTTGTAGTTCATGCAGCGAGTGTGCAACTAGAAGATCTGGATGACAAAGCGATTCGGGATTTCATAGAACGGCACAGTTGTGAGGCGGAAGTAAGAAAGGAGGGTTTACAAGACCATGGCCAAGGATGATGCGATTGAAGTTGAAGGCACGGTAATTGAACCATTGCCAAACGCCATGTTTCGTGTAGAATTAGAGAATGGGCATAAAGTTTTGGCCCATATTTCTGGCAAGATGCGGATGAATTTTATCCGGATTCTGCCCGGTGATAAAGTGACGGTAGAATTATCTCCCTATGATTTAACCAGGGGAAGAATAACGTATCGCAAGAAATAGTCCAAGACACTTGTGTCTTAGGGCACCTGTGTCCATGCGGCGTATAAAGGGGGCGCTAGACAATGAAGGTGAGACCTTCTGTAAAGCCGATATGCGAAAAATGCAAGATCATCAAGCGCAAAGGTCGCGTCATGGTGATCTGCGAAAATCCAAGGCATAAGCAAAAGCAAGGATAAAAAAGAGGGGGTGTCTAGATAGATGGCACGTATTGCAGGTGTAGATTTACCTCGCGATAAGCGAGTAGTAGTCGGCCTTACCTACATTTATGGCATTGGCCGTAGTACTTCTGAAAAAATCATTGAGATCTGCGGAATTAGTCCTGATACGCGTGTGCGCGACTTAACTGAGGACCAAGCAAACCAAATCCGCGAGATCATTGAGAAACAATTCCTAGTTGAGGGTGACCTTCGCCGGGAAGTAAATATGAACATCAAGAGATTGCGGGACATCGGTTGCTACCGTG
>JAAZLQ010000201.1 GCA_012799255.1 Bacillota bacterium | reverse complement strand
TGCTGTGGATGGGATATGGGATCAAGACGAACATCCTTATAGCGTTTCTCGTGAGCTTTTTCCCCGTCGTGATCAACACGATGACGGGATTGGATTCAATCGAGGATGATTTGCTTGATTTGATCCGATATTTGAACGCAAGCAAATTGCAGTTGTTCATAAAGATCAGAATTCCCAACTCGTTGCCGTATATTTTTTCCGGACTGAAGATATGTTCCACGATGAGCATCGTGGGGGCGATCGTCGGAGAATTCATCGCTTCCGATCGAGGGTTGGGCTATATCATCATCAGTGCGCAATACACGATGAGCACTCCCCCCATTTTCTCTTCATTGATCGTCATCTCATTGGCAGGTGCGGGACTGTATTGGGTGGTAGCGTTGGCAGAGCGTCTTATAATGCCATGGGCATTCAAAAAGGAGCAAAAAGGTTAAAGAAAAGCTAAAGGAGGCTTGGAATGAGAAAGAAAGTATTGATGATCGGCATGATTCTCGTGCTTGCCGCATCGATGATGTGGGCGGCGGGTGTAGCTGAAGGCGGCGCCGAGCCGAAGAAACTGGAAAAGGTGGATTTTCTGCTGAACTGGACGATCGCCGGCGACCACTCTCCGTACTATGTCGCACAGAAGTTCGGATGGTTCGCCGAGGAGGGCTTGGACGTGAATATCATCGTGGGTCAGGGATCCGGATATTCAGTACAGGCTGTTGATTCAGGAAAAGCGGATATCGCGATTTCAGATGCTCCGGTGCCAATCACCAGCCGTGAGAAGGGGGCAAACGTAAAAATTATCGGAATCATCTTCGATAAACACCCGAACTGCAGCTACTTCTGGAAGGACAGCGGAATCAAGGTCCCACAGGACTTGACCGGCAAGACGGTAGCCGTTCCTGCGACTGACGGGCACAAGGTCATGTGGCCTGCATTCGCCAAACAGGTCGGCGTGGATCCCAACAGCGTGAAATTCGTCAATATCGATCCGGCGGCAAAAGTTTCGGCGCTTGCCAGCAGAAAGGCCGATGTGGTCTTTGAGCTTTTCACCGGAAAGCCGTTCATGGAGAAGGCGATTCCTGCTGATCAATTGGGATATTTCGTCTGGGCGGACTACGGTTTCAATGCGTACGCGCACTCCTATATCGCCAGTGACAAGACCATCAAGGAGCGGCCGGAGCTTTTGAAGAAGTTCTTGAAGGTTGCCTACAGGGCATGGGAATACACCTTGAACAATCCTGAGGAAGCGATCGAGATTCTCTCCGAATACCATCCGATCAACAAAGTGGACTATCTCGGGAACCTGAAGGTCTGCATGGAGTTCTTCAAGACGGATCGGTACAAGAACTACGGTATCGGGTATATCGACCCGCAGCGCATCAGAGAAACATACGGCTTGGTTGATCAGTATCAGCAGAAGCTTTCGTTCCCTGTGGAAGATTGTTTTGACGCGAGCCTCTTGCCGAGCCCGATGTACAAATACAACTTCTGAGAACGCGCCTATTATTAGGAAAACATGAACGATTTCCCAGCCTCGCGCTGGGAAATCGATAGGAAGGTTTGCTTTGAGTGAGAAGACGTTGCTGTCAATTAAGAATCTGAAGAAAGTGTTTCCGCTTCAGGGCGAGGAACTCGTCGCGTTGGGGAGCGTCAGCTTCGATGTGTACCCCGGAGAGTTTGTCACCATCGTCGGTCCCTCGGGTTGCGGAAAGACCACATTGTTGAAAATCATTGCGGGACTGCTGCCCAAGAGCGAGGGCGAGATCCATGTTGATAAGGCGATGTTCGATCCAACGCGCGAAGTTGGTTTTGTTTTCCAAAAAGCACTCCTCCTCAACTGGAGGCGGGTATTGGACAATGTGCTGCTTCCAATCGAAATCCTGAAACTCGACAAGAAGAAATACCGAAGCAAGGCGATGGAGATGCTTGAGCTGGTAGGATTGAAGGGATTTGAGAATGCATATCCGAATGAGCTTTCCGGTGGAATGCAGCAACGGGTCTCCCTTGCCCGGGCATTGATCCATGATCCGAAGCTTATTCTGATGGATGAGCCTTTCGGTGCTTTGGATGCGATAACCAGAGAGAAGATGAACTTGGAGCTTCAACGGATTTGGTCGGAGTCGAAGAAAACGATCATCTTCATCACTCATGAGATCAATGAGGCGGTGTTCCTGTCGGATCGTGTGGTGGTGATGTCGGCCCGGCCGTCCCGAATGGTGGGAGCCGTGGACATCGACTTCCCGAGGCCAAGGAAATTGGAGGTGCGTACCACCCCGCAGTTCGGTGAGTATGCGGTCAAGTTGTACAAAATGTTGGAGATTACATAATAGTGAGTAAAAAGAGATTAGGAGTCGGTATCAGAGGAACCGGTCAGGTGGCAGTGCAGCATGTCCTGGCGGTTCAAGCGAATCCGCACTCGTATGTGGCCGCCGTCTGCGGGCGTTCGAAAGAAAAGGCGGAGAAGTTCATAGCCCTGCACACCCCCGGTGCGAAAGCATATGGTGAATACGAAGCGATGCTTGATGATCAATCGGTCGATATCGTTTCCGAGTGCATGCCGAACCATCTGCACTCCAAGGAGGGTGTGCTTGCCCTTGATGCCGGAAAACACCTGATGCTGGAGAAACCGGCGGGAAATACCCCCGAAGAGACCGAAGCGCTTCGAGCCGCCGCATCGCGTTCCGACAAGAAGACGGTGGTAAGCTTCGTTCTTCGATGGCATCCGATGGTTCAGAATATAAAGAGTCTTTTAAACAGGAACGCGTTCGGAGAGGTCTATTACGCTCAGGCCGATTACTGGCATGGGATTTCCCCCCGCTTCAGCAGCTACCAATGGATCCGGCAGCGGCAGTATGCCGGCGGGGCGATGATCACCGGAGGCAGTCATGCCACGGACATCATTCGCTATCTCCATGGAGAGGTCGCCGAAGTCCATGCATTCGCCACCAAGGCCAGAGATGATTTTGATTATTTGACCACCTATGTGGCCGCCGTGCGATTCGTCGACGGATCCGTCGGAAAACTGTCCGCTTCCCTCGACGGATTGGCATCTCCATACCAGTTCAACATCGATCTGCTGGGGACGAAAGGGTTGTGCCGCGACAACCGTTTTTATGCAAAGGATCTGTTTCCTTGCCAGGATGATTGGATGGAGTTCGCTTCGATCACGCCCAACTCGGGCGCCGTGGACCATCATCCGTTCAAGGAAGAGTTCAACGACCTGATCGATGCGATCATCAATGACGGCAGGACGCTGTGCACTGTGGAAGACGCATGCAAGTCGATGGATATCGTTCATGCGATCAACGAATCGGTGTCGACCAAAAAACCGGTGCTGCTGTCATGAACACGTTCAATGCGGCGATCATGACTTCCCGGCAGTTGGAAGCGGTTCTGAACAAGTCGAATCGGCTCATCATCCCCCTCGCCTCATTCGAGGCGTTGGGGACTCATGGGCCTTTAGGTGCGGATTTTCTGGTGGCCAGACACGTCACTCCCCTGGTCGCCGAGAAAGCTCAGGCGGTGCATCTTCCCGTCATTCCGTATGGGGATACGCTCGAGCTGCCGCAGATTGCGGGAAACGTGATGATTCCGACCGATGTCCTCAGCGGCTACTACATGGGCGTCGCCCGATCGTTCTTGCGCCAATTTCCCTCGTTGTCGATCTATTTCCTGACCTTCCACTCACTGAACAATCGGGCGGTTGACGATGTATGCCGAAAACTCGCTTTCGAAGGGCATAAGCCGTTCCTGATCGATTGGTGGCGTTCGGTCGGGATGGGAACGGGCGATGTGCTTGATGACCGGGCGTGGGGAACCGGACACGGTGGGGAGATGATCACCAGCGTGCTGCTCCATGTGGCGCCTGAAGCGGTGAGCATGGAAGAGGAAACGAACCGGGAGCCGAAAAAGCAATTCGGATACTACCGGGATCATCTATCCTGGACTTCAAGCCCGTTCGCCGCATACACGACCTTTGCCGATTACTGTGAAGGCTCTTCCTGGGGCGTATTGGATAATGCCACTGCGGAAAAGGGAGAAATCCTGGTAAAACGAGCCGTGGAAGTCATCAGCTCCTTCATCAAGAACTCTCCGGCTCAATAGGTCTTTGAAGGATAAAAGTGTTGCTTGTCATGTACCCGGGTGATCTCTGCCCGGGTACCCATTACTTGCTCATTATTCAGAACAAAAGTAAGCGACTAATAAATCTCTCTCCAAACCAAGGTTGAAACCCGACAGGCTTCTCCTGTGAGGCCAGAAATGCAGATCGGATCGATCTTCCCAAAAAGGAAGCACGAAGCGCTTGAAGGACATTGAGGTTGTTACACCAATCTCCCCGTCAAACACGGCGGTTTTGATATTCGTCAGAATCGAGGCTTCACTCTCCTTGTTTTCATGGCTCTATTTCATCACGGCATCCTGTCATATGGGCAAGAAGGGCCCAAGGAGGGGGTAAGTGCAACAACCTTTGCTCGGTCACTTTGTAAAAGGTTGCTTAAACGGTCATAATCTTCGGTTTTGACTTGCTGCAGGCTCCGACTATTACTATATTCATCCTATAGGGGAGGCTGCCATCACTGATATCTACGAACAGTTCAACACGCTTCATCGGTTCTTTCAGTTCAGCAAGGCTGAATGGGCTCGGATATTCGGAGTCAGTCGGATCACCATCTACGGCTGGCTGGATGGGACGTTGGAGCCTTCAGGTGCGGACAGGAAGCGGATTGAGCAATTGTACGAAATGGTGAGTGCAGTAACCGACAGGTCTCCCAAGGATACGATTCGGTTGCATGTTCATCAGCACGTCGCAACGATTAATGCTTCTTTGTTTGAAGTGCTTTCATCGGATAATGCTCTTGTGGAGCAACGTGATTCCATTATTCAGGTTCTTGAAGAACTCTTGGAAAGATCTCGGAGAAAAAAGCTTGAATTGGATGGGCTGGCCAAAACAAAGAAAGCATCGGATGCCGTATTGGACTATAATCTTGAACAGCTTTTTTCTTAGAAGAGAAGGTCTCGCATCATCAGAACTGTAGCAGCGATACAATGCATTATCACAAATCTGTCTTCTTGTTATATAAATAAAGTCATAAAATACAAGGCTTTACAAGAATCGAGAAAAAGTGTCAACACTGCTGACACAATTGAGTTGGACAGCCTATCTCAAAATAATGTCTGCATCCAGGACGATGGATAAACGAGCAGGTAGAGAAATCTCATCCGGAGTACATGAGATCTTGATTGATTTGGTAAGTGAAGCAGTAAAAAAGGCCATCCGGGGATACTCCTATCGCTTATTATCAAAGGTGGTTTAGCACTTATGAGTAAGTTTATAAATGGTTTCAATTGCGAATCAAATATCTTTGTTTCCACAAGCGCCGAATCTGCCGAAGATAAAGTTTTCTGGGAAGATGCTGAAACAATAGTAGATATTCTAAGTACAAATGCATTTTTTAGGCCCGATCTTGTTTGTATCAAAGACGGGAAAGGTGTTTATGATTTTAGAAATGCCTTCCTCGCCGCAGAGCATACTTTGCAGTTGATAAAATATGGATATAGCCGTGGGAATCTTCTGGACTCCTACCTACTACTGAGAAGGTTGTTCGAGTCGATATTACAATACCTATTCTTTGTCTCATTGAAACAGGACCAGGAAAATGAGGTTTCTTCTGGAAGTGAGGAAAAATCCCTGAAAGACGCTGTTGAAGCCGCGGAAAAGATGATTAAGGCCTTGGAGTTTGATGATTCGGGCACCTCTGAAATGAGCATATTCCATCAATGGGCAGTTGGTAATAGTCTAAACAAGGAGGCAGAAAAGAAGCGAAAAAAAGTAATACGGCTTAGATATTATCTGGAGAGACTTGCAATCTCGAACCCTGATATCAAGGTTTGTAATGAGAAGTATCTGGAGCCCCAACTTTCAGATGTTCAGCAGATTATGAACGACTTTACACATGGAAATACTCTCCATGCCATGGCATATGCATTTGATGTAACGAAAGAAGCAAAGAACTATTTCAAAGAAAGACTGTCTTACATTCTTTCGGTTCTGCTGAGTTATATAACCCTAGTAAGACCTCAATTGCTGAAATCGAGTGACTATATCGATGTAGTGGAATCAGGAAGAAGGAATGAGTCTGGTTGTCAGTGTTGGATAGCTCCAGGGATTCAGCATTACTTTGATGTGTATGTAAATAAAATTCATCCCGATCTTGTGAAGTACCTTAAAGAAAACAATCCGATAGGAATGATAATCGATGTGCCGGAATCTAAAGGCTAAGAATGTTTTACATGAAATTCCTAGAGTCCATATTTATCCACTTCAAGAAGCTGATCCATATCGCATTAATTATAGAAAGGTAGACATTGTTTGTTCACCTATGCGATCAATAGAGGTTTCCTCATAGTAAATACACCAAAAAAACCTTCCCTTCACCACTAATGCAGCTATAATGGAACACAGTATTAGTTCAGATTACTGACTTTCTACTTCAAAGTTATATGCTTGTTTTAATCGTCAGGGTCTAATGAGGGTGGTGTTTGAGTGAATCCGTGTCCCATGGTGAACCGGTATTATAATGGATTGCTCCATGATAGTTCCTGCAGATGTAGAGTCTTTTCTCAAGATGCTTGTGTTTCGGTTCTTATTATTTTTCGAGTTAACGTTCAATGAGGTGATGTGAGGAAAAATGGTGAGTAATGCTATGCCCTATCAATTAGTCGAAACCAACCTTCTAATTCCCGCTTTACAGCGTGCAGTGACGAGCATTAGAAGTAATAGAGTCAGACTGATTCTCTTGGTTGCTTCTTCTGGGAAGGGGAAAACCAAAATTCTGCAAAAGTATGCAGTAGAGAATGACTTTCCTTTATTATCCTTAGGTTTGCTCATAACAAAGGCTATACAAGAAGGAATATTACCTGAAAAGTTGATCATATATCTTCGCCAAGAGTTTGAAGGTTTGGGGGAGACTGTACTTCTCGATAATATTGAGGTCTTGTTCCAACCTAGTCTGAGACTGCAGGTTTTACAGCTTCTGAAGTTGCTTTCGAGGGAACGAACACTCATTGCCACCTTTCCCGGTAGAATGATTGATGGTTCCCTTGTGTATGCGGAAGCTTCCTATCCCGAGTACAAAGTATTTTCACAGTATGAAATTAAGGATTTTGTAATTTTAGATATGAATGGAGAATTGAAATGAAATATCATGAGCTGTTCCAATTTGAGCCGATTACTTCCGTTATCCAATTAACAAAAACCGGAGAGAAATCGTTTGCGAAGGATTTGGTTCGTTCCTTTGTTGTATCCCAAGATATGGAGAATTTATTTGTCAATAGAATTTTACCTAATCTCCAATTTGACAGCTATGTTGACAATAAAGCGCTCATGATTGTAGGCAATTATGGTACTGGGAAGTCCCACATGATGGGTGTGATTGCTTCCATTGCAGAAGATGCCGGGTATCTCCAAGAGTTGCAGTACCCTCGATTGAGAGAGAAAGCAGAATGCATAGCTGGAAAATTTAAGGTGCTCAGACTTGAAATCGGTGGTGTCGCTACTCCGTTAGAACACATCATTCTCCGCAATGAATTGGAACCATTTCTCCAGAATCATGGCATCGCTTTCGATTTTCCGCAGTCCGATACCATCAGCAATTTCAAAAGAGGTTTTGAAATGATGATGGAAGCATTCTCCCAGAAGTATCCAAACACTGGTTTGCTGCTCGTGATTGATGAAATGCTTGAGTTTTTGCAAACAAAAGAAGAACGTGATTTGATACGTGATTTGGGCTTCCTACGCCAGATGGCGGAATTTTGCCAATATTCCAAATTCAGGTTGATATTCGGTGTTCAAGAATCCATATTTGACAACCCGAAGTTCAAGTTTGTTGCAAGTGCCATTTCAAAGATCAAGGAAAGAACCGAAATTGCTCCAATTATCAAGAGTGATATCAAGTTTGTCGTTGAAGAAAGAATCCTAAAAAAGACGGCTAATCAAAAGGCTATTATTCGTGAGTATCTCGAACAATTCCGTCCTTACTATCATAGTTTGTCCTCAGATTTCGAGGAGTTCGTGAATCTGTTTCCCGTTCATCCGGATTTCTTGAATTCGTTTGAAAGGATGATCGCCATTGAGAAACGGGAAGTTCTAAGAACCATCTCAAATGAGTTGTTGGAAATCAATGACAAGGATCTTCCGGAAAAAGAGTTGAATCTGATAACTATAGACAAGTATTGGCCTAAACTCAATGCGACGATTAACGTCTTTGAAGGTATGAAGGAAGTGAGGGATTGTTATAATATGCTGGTAGGGAAACTTCCGTCCATCAAGCAGAAGATGTATCGTGATATGGCGCTTCGTATCATCAATGGCCTCTCCATCCAGAGAATGGAAGATACTGATGTTTCAAGACCGATTGGGCTGACTCCGGTTGAGTTGAGAGATTCGCTTTGCTTGTTCGAAAGCAGTATCGCTGAGCTTGGATCCGAGGATCTCGACAATGATTTGCTGACACATATAGAAACTACCCTTAAAGAATTGATGAAGGCTGTGAACGGGCAATTCATCTCCCGTAACCAAGAAGGTCAATACTACATTGATATTAGAAAAACGGTGGACTTTGATCAAATCATTGAAACCAAGGCTCAAATGATAAGCAACGATTTGCTGGATCAATATTATTTTGAGTTGCTGAAGCAAATGCTGGAATGTCAGGATGAACTTTCTTTTCAGAGCAATTCAAAGATTTGGGATTATGAATTGCAATGGTTGTCTCATAAAATGTTCCGAAAAGGATGGCTCTTCTTTGGACTTCCGAATGAACGGCCAACGGCAATACCAGAGAAAGCTTTTTATCTTTTTTTCATTCCCCCAATGACTTCCCCGAGGTATTTAGATGAGAAGAGGAATGATGAACTCATTCTGAAGCTGGAGCAGAAGGAAGATGAGTTTGTTGAAAAACTCCGACTGTATGCAGCGACATCCGAACTAGCGAGTATGTCCAGTGCCCAGCAAAAAAGCATGTATCAAGACAAGGCGAGCGAACACTTCAGGTTTCTTGCAAAATGGTTCCTTGCGCATTTGCAAAATTCCTTTACCTTGACATACAGAGGGTCGACAAGACTGTTGAAGAACTGGCTTGTTGGGACTGATGTGAGGAAGCTCTCGGGAATCTCAGATGATGCAACACTGAATTTCAAAGATGCGTTTGATTTGATTGCCAGTTATTGTTTGCGAGATGAATTTCATCAACAAGCCAGTGAATATCCTACTTTCTCTGTGGTGTTAACGTCCCAAAACTATACCAGTACCTTAAATGAGACATGTCGATATTTGGTGAATAGGTTTGGAACGAGTAAGCTGCCTATGGCGATTCTGAGTGGGCTTGGATTGGTTGATAATTCATATATAACACCTAAGAACTCAAAGTATGCTCAGTGGATACTCGAAAAACTTCAAGAGAAGCCAAGCGGAGTCGTGCTTAGGCGGGATGAATTGTTCACTACTATTCATGGTGAAGAGTATCTAGCAAACCCTCGATATCGGTTGGAAAAGGAGTTTGTATCGTTGCTTCTTGTTACGCTGGTTTCATCCGGAGACATAATCTTGAAACTCCGTGATAAGAATTATGATGCATCCAACCTCAAGGATTTTATCAATGAAAGTGTAGAAGCGATAGCTGATTTCGATTCGATTAACAGACCAAAAGATTGGAATCCAGCATTCCTCAAAGCATTTGTCAAACTGTTTGATCTGCCTGAAGGGAACACGACTCTGATACAGCAAGGCAAGGAATCTGTGATTGCTGACATCCAATCAAAGAATGAGGAAATCATCAAAACACTCGCAGAAGATGAATATAGATACCGTGATGGACTGGTATTCTGGGGAGAATCGGTCGAGTCTCAAGAGATACCCACTACGAATCTTTCTGAATACATTGCAGTTCTAAAGAAAGATTTTGAAAAGCTCAGATTCTTCAATTCTACCGGTAAACTGAAGAATCCCAACATAACCGTACAAAAGCTGGAAGAAATGCTTGAGAGTTTACATGAGGAAAGACATCTGGTTTCTTATGTAAAGAAGCTTCAATCCATTTCTTCACAGAAATCCTGGTTTGAAAGTGCCAGATTAGCCTTGTCCGATTCTTCTGACTGGATTGAGATGTATAAAGCACTGGTTCAAAGAGGAAAAGATCAGGCAAAGGAATACGATATCCAAGTTCTTGAAGAGTTGGAATCGGAGTTCATAACCGTGAAGAATAAGTATATCAGGCTCTATAGCAGTCTTCATGCCAATGCTCGATTATCTGAGAACGGGCAAGTCAAGTTGAATTCTTTGTTGCGCGGAGATGTTGTAACGGCTCTATCCAAACTGCAACAACTCTCCATTTTATCAAAAGGTACATTTGAGAAGTATCGGGAAGACTTGTTAGGGCTCAAACCCTGTAGTGTCTTGACTGAGAAAGATTTGGATGAGAGTCCGATTTGCCCTCATTGCTCGTATAATCCCCGTTTCGACGGTTCCTACGATGCATCAACCAAGTTGGAGCAAATCGAGAACAACTTGAGGAAATTACTGGAGGACTGGGTGCAGGCCATTGTTGAATATCTTGAAGATCCTATGAATCAGGAAACGATTAATTTGATGGTGTTTTCAAAACAGCAACAGATTAACGAGTTCATTGGAGCTCGTGAATTATCTTCATTCCTGTCTGACTCATTTATTGACGTACTGAATGAGGCCTTGTCAGGGTTGGTGAAGAAAGAAGTAAGCAAGGAAGAAATTGGGACAAAGCTGCTGGGCGAAGGTAAGCCTATGTCATTGCAGGAGTTGCGGGCTAATTTTGAAGAATTCTTGTCTGAATTGATCAAAGGTGAAGAAGATCCTGAGAAAATTCGAGTGATTTTAGGGTAGGAGTCATAGATGTCTGGGAACAAAATCAATTTTAATTATAGTTCAAATACAAACCTTTTCGATGTAGAGAAACACCAAGAACCTGTTGTCTGCTTAGGGATGAAGTTTTCTTCCGAAGCAGAAAGAAGGGCATACTTTCTTGAGGAATTAAGAAAGAAGCTGAAAGATTCGGAGTTCAGGGCAATCGAGGGATTCCCTATTGCGGAAGATGAAGCTATTTTGGAGCTCAGCGACCCTCCCTATTATTGTGCATGTCCTAATCCTTGGGTTGCTGAATTGGTAGCGGAATGGGAGCGGGAAAAGCCAGCTAAACCAGAAGAGTGGTCATATAAAAGAGATCCTTTTGCTGCCGATGTAAGTGAGGGAAAGAATCATCCCATTTACAATGCTCATTCATACCACACCAAAGTACCCCACAGAGCGGTCATGCGATACATCCTGCATTACACAGAGCCAGGAGACATCGTGTTTGACGGTTTCTGTGGTACAGGAATGACAGGGGTGGCCGCCCAGCTGTGTGGAGATAAGAACGAAGTTGAAGCATTGGGTTATAAGGTCGGTGGCGATGGTACGATCTTCCGCAAAGAACTCAACGAGTTTGGAAGAGAGATAGAGGTTCCGTTTTCAAAACTCGGTATCAGGAAAGCAGTGCTCAACGATTTATCCCCGGCCGCTTCATTCATTGCATACAACTACAACTCTCCGGTGGATGTTCAGAAGTTCAAGCAAGAAGCAAAAGCCATTCTGGAAGCTGTGGAGAAAGAGTGTGGGTGGATGTATGAGACAAGAGGACCGAATGGCGAGAAAGCCAAAATCAACTATACTGTATGGTCAGACGTGTTCATTTGTCCTGAATGCGGGAATGAAGTGGTCTTTTACAATGAAGCTGTTAATAAAGAGGATGGAACAGTTCTGAATGAATTTCCCTGTCCGCATTGTCAAACCATGCTTGCAAAAAGGAACATGAGTCGTGCCACAACTACCACGTATGATTCCGCACTGAAGCAAACTGTAACGACAGCAAAACAGGTTCCTGTTCTTATCACTTATTCGGTAGGTAAAAAAAGGGGGGAAAAGAATCCTGATGAATTTGATCTTGCCCTTATTAAAAGGATCGATGAGATGGAAATACCGTATTGGTATCCAACTAATAGAATGATTGAGGGGCGAGAAAGTAGGAGAAATGATTCTTCAGGAATTACCCATGTGCATCAGTTCTATACGAAAAGGAGCATAGCGATACTAGCATCAATTTACGCAAAATGTGTTCAACCAAGATTGAAATTATGGTTTACGTCACAGCTAATAAATTTAAGCAAGTTAAATAGATATAGACCATCTGTATCTTTCCCTTATAATCCTCTTTCGGGGACTTTATATATTGGTTCTCAAGTATCAGAATCTTCTATTTTTATTGCATTAGCTAATAGGATTGCTAGGATTGCTGGTATTAATCAAATAAATGACTATGCTGCCGTTTCGGTGCTATCATCAACTAGTCTCCCGTTTGATTCGAATTCATTCGATTATATATTTCTGGATCCCCCCTTTGGCTCCAACTTTGATTATTCCGAACTGAATTTCATCTGGGAAGCTTGGTTAAAGGTTGTCACCAATAACAAGGAAGAAGCTATCAAGAGTACATCGCAAGGTAAGGGAATCAATGAATATCGAACTCTAATGAGAGCATGTTTTGCTGAAGCGTATAGAGTTCTTAAGCCTGGTAGATGGATGACTGTCGAGTTTTCCAATACTGACAGTGCGGTTTGGAATAGTATACAGACTTCTCTATCGGAAGTTGGATTTATCGTAGCAAATGTGAGTGCTCTTGATAAACAGCAGGGCAGCTTTAAAGCTGTTACCACCACCAAAGCTGTCAAACAGGATCTTGTCATCTCACTTTACAAGCCAGACGAAACCTTTGAACAGCAGATAAACCGTGCCGTTGGGGAAGAACAGGTATGGACCTTTGTGCGAAAGCATTTGTCATATCTACCTTTGGTCAAAAAGCAGGGAGAGAGCAAGATAACCGTACCAGAGCGGGATCCTCGCATTATCTATGACAGAGTGGTTGCTTACTTTGTTGGTCACAAGATGCTTCTTCCAATTTCTTCTGGGGATTTCTTGGCAGCTATGCCTCAGCGGTTTATTGAACGGGACGGACTGTATTATCTGCCTGACCAAGCAATGGAATACGATAAGCTGAAGGCTAGGCAGCAACTCAAGCTCTCGGAAGAGGCAATGCAGTTGTTTGTACAGGATGAGGCTTCAGCCATCAGTTGGATTCGGTATCAATTAAAGCAAAAGCCAATGACGTTAGGAGAGCTCACCCCTTTGTTCATGCACGAGTTGAATGGATGGGGAAAAAACGAACAACGTCTAGAGTTGTTGGAGCTCCTTTCACAGAATTTCCTTTGCTATGAACCAGGTGAGGACGTTCCACCCGCGATACATAGCTATCTCTCCACCAATTTCAAGGAGCTGCGAAATCTTAGCAAGACAGATGCTGCTTTACAGGCCAAGGCTAAAGGTCGATGGTACATTCCTGATCCGAACAGGGAAAGGGATTTGGAAAGAATGCGTGAAAAAGCCTTATTGAAGGAGTTTGAAGTCTATAAAGCATCGAAGGACAAGCTCAAGATATTCAGGATCGAGGCTGTTCGTGCCGGGTTCAAAAAAGCTTGGCAGGAGAAGGATTATCGGCTTATTAAAACCATCAGTGAACGACTGCCGAGAGCAATTGTGGAAGAGGATGAAAAGCTTTTACTTTGGTACAACGGAGCGATGACTCGCTTGGGATATTAAAAGTATGAAATATCAGATTGGGCAATGGTTAATGTATCAACCTGATTTCAGCGAATGCCAGATAGTGGAGTCTTTCGATTTTTGGGAGACTCCCAACTATCGGATATGGATACCGTTAAAACAGGCAATGGTTGTCGCAGATGAATCCCAACTGATACCCCTCGATCAAGCTCAAAATCTAGACAGAGAACCTGATAGGCTCTTGTATCTTGCTTCTGTCACCAAGCTTGCTCAGATACTGGAACAGGCAAGCAGGGGTGAGGAGTTGCTTTCTCCGATACAGTCCAATCTAGTGCCATTACCTCATCAGATAGTGGCGTTAAGAAAAGTGCTCAGCGCCCCGGTTACCCGATTCTTATTGGCGGATGAGGTGGGCCTTGGGAAAACCATTGAGGCTGGCATGGTCATGAAGGAGTTGAAACTTCGAGGTGTAGCCAAACGTATTCTGGTCGTTGTTCCAAAAGGATTGGTTGTACAATGGGATTTGGAGCTGAGACTACACTTCAATGAACATTTTCAGATTATCAATGGTGAGGATATTTCCAGCTTGGATCGGTTGTTTGCATCCGATGGAGGAACTTGGAAGATTTTTGACCAAGTTCTGGTATCTTTGGATTCCATCAAACCTATAGTGCGTAGACGAGGATGGTCCAAGGAACGTTTAGACGAATATAACAGGACACGATTGGGAAATTTGCTAAAGGCGAAGTGGGATCTTATTATCATAGATGAAGCACATCGAATAGGAGGGAGTACAGAACAAGTAGCCAGGTATAAACTTGGGAAAGCTCTCGCCGAGATCACTCCCAGCATCCTCCTGCTTTCTGCTACTCCACATCAAGGCAAGAGTGATGCATTCTTCAGGTTGCTTAATATACTCGATCCCCATGCTTTTCCTGAACCCGACGCTGTGAACAAGGAAAGAGTACAACAATATTTGGTTCGAACCGAGAAACGAAATGCTCTCAACGATAAAGGATTACCTTTATTCCAACCAAGAATTACCAAGCTTCACCCGGTTTCTTGGGACATGGAATATGACCGCCATAAGGAGTTATATGAAGCGGTCTCCTCATATGTTAGGTTTGGGTACAACAAGGCATTGAAAAACAAGAAACCTCATGTAGGATTTCTGATGGTCCTGCTTCAACGCTTGGTAACATCTAGCACATTGGCGATTAAGACAACGTTGGAGAGACGGCTTGATGTATTAAAGAGAATTCAAGAAGAAGAGCAGGACGCTGGATTGTTGTATGATATCGAGGAGCTTGAGGAGCTTGACGGAGAGCAACAACAAGAGGTTTTGATTGAATCTTCCGGGGCAATGTTCAACGAGATCGCTACGGTCGAGTCTTTACTTGAATTAGCCACACGTTGCCTTCATGAACGTGAAGATGCAAAAGTCGTTGAGTTGAGAAATTTGATCACGCAGTTGGAACAACAGGAACAAGACCCTGGTTTAAAGGTCCTTGTTTTCACTGAATTTGTTCCGACACAGACAATGCTCAGAGAGTACTTTGAACAAAGGGGCTTTGAGGTTGTGTTAATCAATGGTTCGATGGGAAGAGATGAGCGACAAGTTTCCCAAACCCGGTTTGAACAGAGTGCGCGAATGCTTATTTCGACCGATGCCGGTGGAGAAGGATTGAACCTTCAAGTAGCCCATGTCGTAGTAAACTATGACCTACCCTGGAATCCAATGAAAATTGAACAACGGATTGGCAGGGTAGATAGGATTGGGCAGACCCGACCCGTAAATGCGATAAATCTCTTGCTTTTGGACACTGTAGAATACAGGGTCATTGAGGTATTGGAGGACAAGCTTCGTATAGTTGCTGATGAATTGGGTATCGATAAGACCAGCGATGTACTTGAAACTTCCGAAAGTGCAGCTTTGTACCAAGCAGCGATAACCAATGCGGTGATGAATCCAGAGAAAGCAGAAAACACTATCGAACAAGCGATCAAAGAGATTAAAGCCGAAAACATGATAGAAAGGGATGGAAAAGCGCTGCTTTCATCGATTCAGATGAAGCCTACCTATGATGAGATTCGAAAACTCCAAGAATCATTAGTACCCTTTTGGACTGAAAATGCAGTATTGGGATATCTCCGATATATGGGTGGTAGCGCAGTCAAATCATCGAAAGGGTGGTCACTCAACTGGCCGGATGGTACAAATCAAAAATTTGTCGGATTCCAGGGGAAAGAGCAACCAAAACAGCTATTATCTACCGCCAGTCCTAAAGTCCTGCAATTGATCCAGCAAGCACCAGACTTTCATATTGGTTCCTTAATTCCTCATGTAGTAATTGAGGGACTACCCATTGGAGTCTCCGGTATATGTGGAGTTTTTTCTTGCAAAATTCAATCGTCGCCAACCAGTAAAAAAGAAACATACATAAAACTTCCAAGAGAGAAGGAGTTGTTGTTTCCCCTGTTCTTTTCCAGTGAAGGTAAATTATTTCCCAGTACGGCCCAGCGTGTATGGCTCTTGCTTGCTGCTTCCAAAGTACAGGTTCTACGATATAAAACGAAAGAAGATTCGATTTCATATGCACAAATCCTTTTCCAAAAAGCAAAAGAGTCAGCGGTGTCTCTTTTGGAGGAATATCGGAACGAACTGGAGCAATCGATTCAAAAGGAACTTGATCGTCTCGTGGCGCTCGAAGACTATCAATCATCACGGATAGATAAGACACCATTGAATGAAGTAAGACATTACAGACAAGCAAGATTGGCACTTTTCAATGAGGCTGTTGAAGAGGAAATTCATTCACTTAGGCATTTTCATCCATCCTTGTCGTGCAAGCTGATAGTCAGTCTCGGAGGCTAGTGTGGAGAAAACGTGGAGAGATACGATACGACTCAAATTTGTTCCAAAACTTCATCGATTGACACTAGCCATTGACTACGGTGGATTGCTTCATGACGAACGCCTCATCAATGATCTTCAGAAAGCAGGATTTAGAGTTTTTAAGGTACTCGATCCCATGCAATTACGGTATGAATACGAATTGGTGAGAGCTAAGTGGGATGCAGGTATCTCAGAAGAAGACTTACTCTTCATTTGCAATCCTGAAGAGTATGATATACGGGATATACCTTATGATATTTTGTACTCAGCACATCGGATTGAATTATCTTTAGAGCTGTTGTTCCCAAATCTTTATCAACCATCGGTTCAGCTGCTTGGCAAACGGTATTATGACAAACTTCTTTATTTTGTTGAAGATGAATCAATTGAATCGAAGATGAACGACAGGGCAACAAACCTGTTCATCCTTCGTTCTTTGTTTAAAATCCATGTGAATGAACTGCGAACTGATTCAGAAGTTTTTATGATGTTGCTACGGCTACATTACAATCACATATTACTTCCAGAATTTCTCATCCATTTTTTGGAAAAGTATATCCATCTGAAGAATTACGGATTGTATTGGGATCTTGCCAATTTGCTTCGTTCTCCAGAACTGTTCTGGCGGTATGTTCAAGAAGTCTGGAATGCTGAGATAACTGGGATAGTGACGTACCAAAAAGAAGGTCCAAGCGTTTTACCCTTCGATCATTCCGATGTACTTGTGTATTTGGATAATGCTTTTAGAGAAGGCTATCTCCATCCTCTAGCTATCGAGAAGGACAGTATCCAATCCAAATTGCCGGAGTCGCTGATAGCTGTTGGTACGCTTCAGGGAAGTGAGGAAGATTTAGCAAGAAAGCAATTACACGATTTGCAACAACAGTTATTGGATAATCTTCCGCAAGAAGCAGCATTCTATGAAGAATGGCTTCAATTCCAAAGACGATATGCACAGTTAGTAAGACTTTCTGCATTGTATGGTTCTGATGATCAGCAACACAATCAGGTGCTTACACTCAGGAAAGAATGTAATAAAGCCTTTTTCTCATGGTTGGAAAAGCATTTTGACTCACTTCCGTTCGAGCGGGGGAAGACTCCTGTTTTGGTTTCTCAGATTCATTCCTATTTGGTAAATAAGATTAAAGAAAATAAGATAAAAAATCAGAATAAGCTGGCATTGATAGTACTTGACGGCATGTCATATGCCCAGTGGTTAACGATAAAGGCTGAAATTGCAAAGGAGATGCCAGATTATACTTTCGAAGAGAGCGCTTGTTTTGCATGGATACCATCCTTGACAAGTGTATCAAGACAATCCATTTTTTCCGGGTTAGTCCCACGGTATTTTGGACAGAGCATTGAAGCAACTCAAACTGAAGAGAAACTATGGATTGATGCATGGCTGAAAGCGATACCATATCTTTCATTGAAGGAAATCAAGTATCTCAAAGGTCTGGGAAATGGAAATGCTGAACAAGATCTTGCACAGCTTTCTTATTCAACAAGATACTTGGGTTTAATAATAAATTCTGTTGACACCATAATGCATGGTATGACGTTGGGAGAGTTGGGGATGCACGATTCGTTGCGTACCTGGTTAAAAGGGAAGTACCTATTCCAACTACTCACCGGTCTGGCAGAAAGAGATTATGACGTGTATATAACATCCGATCATGGGAATCTGGAATCTACTGGTATCGGAACAATTAGGGAAGGTGTTCTTGCTGAGACGAAAGGGCTACGGGTAAGAACGTATTCAACAAAAATATTGCGTGATTCTACGTTAGAGCAATTCCCAGATAGCTGTGTCGCTTGGGATTCATCCACATTGCCGGAAGGATATGAGGTTTTGTTGGTAGAAGGCCATGGAGCTTTTACGAATCGAGGTACACGAGTAATTGCTCACGGTGGAGCGTCATTAGATGAAGTAATAGTGCCCTATATTCATGTATTAAGGAAACATGATGAGCAAGAGACATGATAAGATTGCATTCAAGCAAATAGTTCGATTGGAGTGGATGAACGAGACGCTCTCGTTGGTCCTAGCTGGCTATCCTGAATCAGAGATACGGGTGAAATTGGATCAATATCTTTCGACTCAACGGCAGAGTGGAGGTGTGGGAAACCCTCGTAACAAAGCAACATATGGGATGTCTTTAGGTTTATTGTCTTGTTGGTTTAGGAAAGAACCCGAACTGGAAGATTTTAGGAAGAGTTTACTCACCCAAGCCACTCGTATGTATCAGGAGGATTGGCTACCTCTTCATTGGGCAATGCTTGCAGCGAGTTATCCATTTTTTGCATGGGTGTGTGAGCATGTAGGTCGACTCTTCTCCTTACAAGAATCGATTACAAGTGCCCAAGTGTACGAGAGAATGAAGCAAATGTTCGGGGATAAAGAAATGATTGCTAGAAACACCCGATATGTAGTAAGGACTTTGGTCTCTTGGAATTTATTGGAAGATGAAGGGAGAAAGGGGCAATACAGTCAACCATCAGTGTTCCAAATACAAGATACCCAACTAACTCAATTACTCCTTGAGGGTCTTCTCTTGTCCATGCCAGACGAGAGATGTGAATTGAATGCTCTACTTCGGCATCGTGCTTTATATGGCTTTTCCATCGGATATACTTCCCCTCAAGAGCTTGTTAGGTTGAGTAATGGAAGGATTGTGGCTACTCAGGTAGGATTAACAACTGGTATGCTAGAAATTAATAAGAGGACTGAGTAGTGCTTTACAGGAACGAAAAAGTGTCACCACTGGAGACACAATTGTAAATACCGAGCAAAAAGGTAATCAGACCGATAGTGATGGGATAAGCGACTGGTGCTAGTTGAAAAACATAAGAACAAGTCAAATTGTTCTATCGACTTGCTGTCATATCAAGTCTGTAAGATAGGACAGGTTCAACTCTTCAAGTCGTTGATAGCACGCTCCGTGCATCTATGTTATAATTGACTTATACATAACAACATACGAATTATTAACGGCGTTTGGCCGAAAAAGGAGACAACTATGAAACATCTTCCCGTAATTCCTGAGAGTGAGTTCAAGCAACGAAGAGAAGCGCTGCAGGCTCGAATGGCTGAAGCAGGAGTTGACTTGCTTGTCGTGAATTCAAATGATCGTTCAACCCATGGTCACGGAAACATTCGTTACCTGACGGACTTTGCAACACATTTCGAACCTTCCTGCTGCCTGATTCCCCGTAGCGGCGAATCCGTGTTGGTGCTCGGGCCGGAAAGTGAGGCGTTGGCCGAGATTACTGCCAAAATCGAGCATATCTATGTCGCTGAGGAATATACCCATCCCGAAGAAGAGTATCCATGTTCGACGATGTACAGTTTGAAGGAGATCATCAAAAAAACCGAACATACGAGAGAGGGCGAGATCAGGAAGATCGGAATCATCGGAGAAGAGTTCATGGATCCGGCGATTGGTGCCGCGTTGAAAAAGAATTATGAGCTGGTTTCAGCTGATACGATGATGATCGATGTGCGTTCAACCAAGAGCGAAGCTGAGATCAAGGTCATCGAATACACCTACAAGATCGCCGGTGCAGGGTTGAAGGCCGCCTTAGGTGCCATCAAGGAAGGAGTGACCGAATACGAGGTGGCTGCGGAGATCGAATATGCAATGCGGAAGATGGGCAGTGAAGGGGTGGGCATCGATACGATGGTCGCTTCCGGGGTGGCCAACAGCCGGCCGATCATCGCCCGCACGACGTTCAGGCGCATCAAACCTAAAGAAATCATCCACCTCAGCATCATACCGAAGTACCAGGGATATCACGCTGCGATCGGAAGACCCGTTTCGATCGGAGACCCGGGTGCAAGCGTCGTGGAGGCGGCGGAATTGACCGTGTTGGCCCAGGACGAGATGATCGCAAACTTGCGGCCGGGTGTGCTGGGCCGAGAGGTGGAGAATCTCAGCAGAGTGGTTATGGCTCGGAAAGGCTTCGTTCTGCCGTATATCGCCTTGCACAGCGTCGGTGTGCTTGAGTTCGAGCCGCCGATCTTCTTCTCAAAGAATGATCGGAAACTTGAAGAGAACATGATCGTTTCGGTCGATGTGCCGTGCTTCCTGAATCCATGGGGTGGGTTCAGGATCGAGGACGGGTACAGGGTCACGAAAGACGGAGCAGTCCCCTTGCTGGATTCGGTTCAGCGCGGATTGATCGTGCTGGATTAAACTAACCTAATCTCCTTAAAAAGCTTTGATGCCGATGAGCAGCGATGATTTTTGTTGCTCATTGACTTAAAGCTTTTTATTGAAGAGATTTATATTTGATAGTGGAAAAGTGTCATCACTGGTGACACAATTTGGGGAGATTCAGGAGAAAACGTTTTGGATTTTCCAGCCCGTTTTACAACGGTGAAAACACTTGAGTTAAGAATTCAGTTAGACAATAATGAATTTCATCTATAGCAGATATGTTAGTGAGTATTAGGTTTAATGTATAAGGAATTCTATGATTGAAGTATATTGTGATGAAAGTCGACAAGATTTGTTGATTAGACCACATAGCCAGTATGACCGGTATGCCTTGATAGGTAGTTTGTGGATTGATTCTGAAACAAGAAAGGTAGTGACTCGTCAAATACGAGAATTACGTATAAGACATGAAGTCTTTGGAGAAATCAAGTGGAGTAAGGTGTTAAGTAAAAAAAAGAAGAGATTTTTTGAAGAATTGATTGCTTTGTTTTTCAAACATCCCGAAGTCCGGTTTCGTTGTATTTGCATAGATTCCTATCAAGTAGATAATAAGCGATTTAATGAAGGAGATGGCGAACTAGGATTTTACAAGTTCTATTATCAAACCTTATATCATTGGATTTGCGGAGATACTTACCGTATATTTTGTGACATCAAAGTAAATCGGAATCGTGATAGGTTGAAGGATTTGTATCGAACACTCTCAAAAACCACCAATGGTGTAATTGAATTCATTCAACCATTGTCTTCCTCTGATACTCCAATGCTCCAATTCTGTGATTTCTTGCTTGGCTTAACTAGTTCGAGAGTTAATGGTTCTGTTGACTATGGGACAATCAAGTCAGACCTCATACAAGCTTTTGAGTATCATCTTGGTCGTCGAATCGGGCCTACAGGAAAGATGGTGCAAAAGTACAATATTTTTTTCATTGATCTGAAGTGTCGTGAGGATCAATCTGAATGAATAATCCAATAACCCCTCCGCTAAGATGTTTTTCCAGTGCACAAGAGTACAAGGACTATTTTGTAAGGACTATCTGTAGATTAGATATCCATACCCATGATGGATACAGAGTTCATATTCGTCCATCCCACTTCAAGCATGCATTCTATGAAGATGATGGGAAAAATAAAAAAGGTAGATTTTCATTTTATAGAGCAAAATACATGGATTGGATTAAGCCGACGCTTGAACATCCAGCAAAATGCCATCAGGGATGGGACTACAAGAAAGTAACACGAACACCTTATAAACGGGTTGCATATCGTTATCAGACTTTCATCGTAGTTATTGAATTCAAACGAAATCGAAGGACTCAAGCTATTGAAGCTGAATTTATAACTTGTTTTGATGCAAATCACTCATTTGATAAAATTGTTCGTCAGCCTGAATGGGATCCGAAAGTTTTGAATAAGCTTTAAACAAAAATAACCGCCCGTTTTGCATAGGCTGGTCGGGCGGCTGACCTCAAAATCACGAACGCTCGTTCATGATCCATCTATAATATAAGGGCATGTGGGCAGGAATGTCAATAGATGTCAATTGGAGTCTAATCAGGTCAGAAAAAACAGATTGGGCCCAGAAGGACTTGAACCTTCGACCCACGGATTATGAGTCCGATGCTCTA
>JAAZLQ010000366.1 GCA_012799255.1 Bacillota bacterium | reverse complement strand
TGACAAGAATAATCTGAGTGATGGCTCCACCAAGATTGACAGCAGACATACCGGGCGCCATATTATAACGACCCACAATGGCCATATCTACGAGACCATAGAGTGCCTGGAGCAGATTTGCCGCAATGACCGGTAATGCAAAGCGAATCAGCTTTCCGCCTATGCGTCCCGTTGTCAGGTCACGATAATTGTCATGCAAAGCGTTTTTCGTCATAATAATCCTCATTCTGTAAAAATAATGAATTACTTATGATAAGTTACTGTCTATATTATCACATAAATACAACAATTGGAATCACAAAAATTAACTTTATCCGGATTGGGATAGGTCGCCGGTTCTCAAGGACTTGTATGTTACCGCCACCTTGGCAAAATAAAGACGCCGTCAGGCGTCATAACGAGCATCAGAGCCCTCCGGTCCTGAGATCTTTTTCTCTTCATACACGGTTATTGCTATTCTTATTGCGGCCGATGGCAGCGGTCAAAAACTGCATTCGACACGTTTCGCTCGCGCGGCTGATTCTACCGGCCAAACGCAGGTTTGCCTCTTCTCTGCGAGGCGGGATCTTCCGGAGCTTAGCGATCTCGTTAAGTACCTGCGCGAGGCGGGATACGAGTGTCAAAAATCTACCTGTGTCGGCATGTTCCCGAGAACGGCCCATGTGGAGTGCCTCGTATTGATTTTAATCATGGCGTTTTGCTGTGTGCAGATTTTTCCGGTTACCAGCCACGCTGAAGATGATCGGGAGGGCTACTGGGAGTGTATCGATGTTCGTCATGAAATGAAGCATTTCAACGAGGAGCTAGTGGACACGGACTATTGGTCCTACAGCATGGACGGCTCTGCGGGAAAACAGGCCCAAATTGAATGTAGATGTATTTGCGCAGGCTCCTTACGGCAACAAGGAAGGTGACAAAATATCCCTCTATACCGAGGTTGGTATGGGTAACATGAGTTCCAGAACCGAGTATGTCGATATCCTGCCCCAACTGCGTCGTTAGTATCGCCCCCGGCGCACGTTTTTGCGGTGGCTGTGGCAGGAAGTTAATTTAAACTAAAGCAAATATTTATGCCAAAAGGGTGTAATGAAGACTTCTTTTGCAAAGATCTTTGAAGACTCTTGTTATTACAATGCAATGTGGAATGCCCTCACCTTCCATGTAAACACAGGGAAGAGTTAAAAGTAAAACTGAAGCCTATATAATTATAACGCCAATTACAATGTAGTAGTTGGCGTTATAATTATATAGTTGACCTGTTCTCACCTACCGATAATGCCAAAAACGCAGTGGATGCGTTTTGAGAACGGTCAGGTCCGAATGACATCAATTCCATCAACTCAACCTAGGTCAAGGCGTGATACCCGGCTCTCATAAGCGTTCAGGAAGCGTCGGACGCTTGCGACGGTGCCAGCCATGTGACGAGTAGGTCTACGCAGGCGCCGTAGGAGCGGACGCCGAGGGTCTGCCCGTGGCTTTTGAGAAATCCGTCGTACATAGCCGATGCCGCCTTGGAAGCCGGCGATTCATAGCGCTCCCAGTAGGCGC
>JAAZLQ010000203.1 GCA_012799255.1 Bacillota bacterium | reverse complement strand
TAGCAACGTGTCTGAAATAATAATTGATTTGTTTGTTGAAGTAGCGTTTTACCAGATCAGGGTTCTCGCTGTTCAGGCTAACCGTTAAAGGCTTGAATCCTTCTGCAGGATAGCTAAATGTAGTATAGAGTTTATTGGTGCTATTGCGGACAATCTCCGGAAATAATGTCTCTGCCTCTTTTGGGAATAGGATGAAATACAATTCCTGACACTTGCCATTGTCGGTATCGCAATAATAAAGCGTTACCGGTTTGTCCGGCCAGTCGAAGGTGAGTACATTAAAAAAGAGATTCTGATTCATAGCTTACATTAGTTCAAAGTAGTTTCAAGTCTTTCTTTCCATTTCTTCCAGTCGGGCATTATTGTTTCTTGCAGGTCGTAGAACGCGCGTGTATGATTGTGGTGGATCAAGTGACACAACTCGTGTATGATGACGTATTCAATACTTCCTTTGGGGGCTTTGATCAATTCGGGATTTAGAATCACCTTTCCTTTAGGCGTACAACTTCCCCAACGAGACGGCATCTGTCTAATTTGAAGCTCGGGCTGACTGATGTTGTACCGGGCAAATAGCGGAAGTATCTTTTTTAGTGTTTCTTCAAATAGAACAGATGCTTTTTCCCTGTACCATTCAGACAATAGATTCTTGGCTGTTGCATTGTCTTTTTTCAGGACTAATAGTCTTCCTCTGTATAGTTTCACTTCATTGGTCGATGCCTTTTCGATTCTCAGTTTGTACTGTCTTCCTAAGTAAAGATGGGTTTCCCCGTTAATGTATTTCCGTGGTGGTGTCAATGGATGATAGGATAGAAACTCAAGCTGCTGCTTGATAATCCAAGGTGCTTTCTCCCTAAGTTTGGTTTTTAGTTTTTCATCTGTGGTATCAAGAGGAGCGATCACCTTCACCTTACAATCGGGGTACACCCGAATGCCGAGGGTTTTACGATCCTGATAAGAGAGTTCATAATTGATCTCTCTGGAACCAAAAACTAAGGTTTCTATGGCGGCTGTTTCAGACATACTTCAATTTGGCTACTTTTAGTCCTTCTTCTACCAATTCATCAATCAGATCAAAAGGCAACTCAATGTCCTGTTGGGCTTTCAGGTCAAACAGATAGTCATCTATCTCAATCTTAATCCTGCCTTCAATGTCTGATTTATTCACCCAATCAATGATGGGCTTGCCATTTTCAAACACTATAGACTTGATGACATGGTCAATACCTTCAGCCATCACAGCAGCTATATTTTGAGAGCCTTCTGTACGCTTTAGATGGCCTTTGAATATCTCATTGACCAGGTTGTATATGGCAATGCCCGTATCATTTCCAGCGAGGTTTTCAGGTACATTGTCCTGTCTGCCATTGTGGAACTGATCTTCATATTCTCTTGCTTTATTGAGATAATCTGCTTCCGAGATGCGGTGTTGGTGATAGTCTTCAATGGTATCACGAATGAGTCTTGAAAGCTTCTTGTAGTAAACAGGATCTTCGTTCATCTTCACATTGATTGCTTTGATCGTCCTGCTTGCAATGTGATCTGCTTTGGCCGCCTTGCTGGTTATTTTCTCCACCTCACGGTCGCGTTCCTCTTTATCAAAAATGTTGACCAACTCGGTGATGCGAAGAATTTCACCTTCTGTAGTGATGTGCTTATCGATCAGCTTCTGAACCTGTGGTTCATATTCTTTGTATTCCAGATCATCAAAGTATCTACGCTTGACAGAAATTCGCAATCCAAGGAAGAACTTAGCATCCTGCTTGTACTTATTGATTTGCTGTTCCGGTGTTTTACTGATAAACTCAAAACTGGATAAAGCGAGCTTCAATAGACGGGCGAAGGCCGATACCTTTTCATAGAAGATGTGCCTGATGGCTTCATCCTGTAATAATTCTTCATAAGCAGGTTCGTCATATTTGTTCTTTACTTCTTTGAAAATGTCCCAAACCTCAGAATGGACCTGCGGCAGGTTCTTTATTTCCTCACTGATGTTGG
>JAAZLQ010000305.1 GCA_012799255.1 Bacillota bacterium | reverse complement strand
CAACACCCATGAAGGAACCCCCATTTACGGTATGCCCATCCTCAATGTGCAAGATGCCCGCCATGTGGTGGTTTATAACCTAGATCGTTCACCTGGTTATGCCGGTGTAGAAAACACTTTGTATGATGCACCTAACTGTATCTTTGTGGCCGGGGATGCTGCTGCTAGCCTTGCTAATTTAGTGCAAGCACTGCGGGCTGCTGCCTAATAAAACAACGTGAGCCGATCTTTTAGGCATAGACCTAGAAGGTCGGCTTTTTCTTGCAATTGACGCCTCCAAGAAGCTTCGATAGAATGGGAAATAGACAAGGAGGCTATTTGCGTGGAGTCAGTTCGCTTAGTTAGTCGAGAATATCAAGCTAATGACACTGTGGTTACAGTTGGTCAAGTTCATATAGGTGGAGGACAGCCAGTCTATCTGGCGGGTCCTTGTTCAGTTGAAAGTGAAAAGCAAATTACCGAGATCGCCGAACTTATTCAGGGTTCAGCCCATATTTTGCGGGGCGGAGCCTTTAAACCCCGGACTTCTCCCTATAGTTTTCAAGGTTTAGGTGAAGAGGGATTACGCTTTTTGAAGGCAGCTGGCGAGCGGGTAGGTTTACCGGTTGTAACAGAAGTAATGTCTGAAGAAGAAGTTGATTTGGTTGCCGACTATGTGGACATGCTGCAAATTGGAGCTCGCAATATGCAGAACTATGCCTTGCTAAAAAAAGTGGGTGCCCAGGAGAAGCCTGTGCTTTTAAAAAGGGGATTAGCTGCCACAATCGGGGAATTTTTGCTTTCTGCTGAGTATATTTTAGCGGCCGGAAACAAGCAAGTTGTCCTCTGTGAGCGGGGTATCCGCACGTTCAGCAATTCCTATACCCGTAACACTCTAGATATCAGTGCGGTTCCAATTTTAAAGCATTTAACCCATCTGCCAGTCATTGTGGATCCTAGCCATGCCACGGGAAGCTGGGATCTCATTGAGCCTTTAGCAAAAGCTTCTATCGCTGCTGGAGCAGATGGCCTGATGATTGAGGTGCATAATCATCCTAGCGAGGCCCTGTCCGATGGACCTCAGTCTTTAAAACCGGAAAAGTTTAACGCCCTCGTCCAGGACCTAAACGCACTATCTCGTTTTCTAGTAGAGAATCTCAAGGGCGGAGGAAAATAATGGAGAGCATCGCGGTCAACACCCCAAGTGGTCAGTATACGATCAGCTTTGGTCCTCAAATATGGAAGCAAATGGAGGACTTTGCAGCAAGCTTCGGACAAGTCTTGGTGGTCAGCGACACTAATGTTGCCCCCCTTTATGGGGCGCGTTTGCCTTTTCCCATTTCAGTTTTGGAGCCGGGGGAAGAGCAAAAGAGTTTGAGCACGATCTCTACGCTGATTAATGATTGGTCTGAACGAGAACTTGATCGCAACAGTCTGGTGATCGCTTTAGGTGGTGGCGTGATCGGTGACTTAGTGGGGTTTGCTGCGTCCATTTACCGCCGAGGCATCGCTTATGTCCAGATACCCACCACACTGCTTGCCCAAGTTGATAGCGCAGTGGGAGGTAAAACTGGGGTAAATACTAGTTATGGAAAAAACCTAATTGGCACATTCTATCAGCCTAGAGCGGTCTTTATTGATCCTGAGGTGCTAAGGACACTTCCGGAAAGGGAAGTCACCAGTGGTTTAGGGGAAGTGTTCAAGTATGGAATAATTGCGGATCCATTTCTTTTTGAGCTAGTGCAGGCGAAAGTCGCGTCCTTTTACAACTTAGAGCCGCTAGTGGTGACAGATGTACTTAGGCGGTGCCTCGCCATCAAAGCTCAAATTGTGGAGGAGGATGAGAAGGAAGGGGGCCTGCGTAAGATTCTTAACCACGGTCACACCTTTGGCCACGCCTTAGAACAGGCGACAGATTACCGGATTTTTAAGCACGGTGAAGCGGTGCTTGTAGGCATGGTGCTTGAGGCGCGTTTAGCCCATGCATTAGGAATGTTATCCAGGTCGCAGTTAACCCAGATTGAGGAAGCTCTATTTAGGGTAAAACTAGATTATAGTTTTACAAGTTTGCCACGTCAGCAGATTCTGGCAGCACTACGGCAAGATAAAAAGAATAGGCAGGGCAAGATTTCCTTTATCTTGCCACAAGAGCTAGGCGAAGTTGAAGAAGTGTTACTTGAACTTACAGAAGTGGAACAGCTTTGGAAAGAGGTGGTCTCATGAAAGTGTTAGTGCTTCATGGTCCGAACTTAAACCTTTTAGGTCAACGTGAGCCAGAAGTATACGGTCACGCTTCACTGGATCAGATCAACGAGGAAATCGAAGCTTTGGCTAGTCAGCTCGGGTTGGAAGTGGAGTTTTTCCAATCCAACCATGAGGGACAGTTAATCGATCGCATCCAGCAGGCGCAAGGAGTCTGTAAATGGATCATCTTTAATCCGGGAGCATTTACCCACTACAGTTACGCCCTACGGGATGCCATAGCTGGGGTGGGAGTTCCGACTATTGAGGTACATCTCAGCAATATTCAGGCCAGGGAAGAGTTCCGCTCCCGTTCTGTGCTAGCCCCAGTCTGTCGCGGTCAGATCAGCGGATTTGGAGTTACCTCTTATCTGTTAGCGCTCTACGCCGTTTTCGAACAATCACGCCTCTAAATTGCAGATAATTTCACTGGCAGCAAGTAAGCTTGGGGCAGTATAATCTGCCTGTTCCTCGGTTTTTTCATCTGATTCAATGAGGATCGTAGTTGTACCGGCTGCCTTGCCTGCTTGAATATCCATGTCCCGATCACCAACCATAAAGCTAGTACTTAACTCAACATTATGCCTCTTGGCCAGATCCAAAAGCATGCCAGGTTTAGGTTTGCGGCAAGAACAACCAGCCTTAGGCTTATGGATACAGGCCATTATTTCGGTAAAGGAACCACCTGCTTTAGCCACTTCTTCTTCCAGTCTAGCATGGATTTTTTCTAATTCAGCCGGCGTCATGTAGCCAAGACCAACGCCGCCTTGGTTGGTCACGACAAAGACTAAGAATCCTGCCTCATTGAACCTCCGAATCGCTTCGGGTACTCCTGGAAATAGAACTAATTCACTGGCATTATTGGGCGGCCTAAAGCCGTAAGATTTATTGATTACTCCATCCCGATCTAGAAAAACTGCCCTTTTCTTTTCAACCATATGCTGCTTCCTTTCTTCATTGCTCTTTTATTTTGCTCCATCAAGGGTGAAAAAATGGCACAGGATAGTTCCTGTGCCATCTTTTATTGCACTTGAGGATTAATAGCGCTGACTGAGCATATCTTCGATGGCTTCTTGAACTAGCATTTCCGCTTCTGCTAAGGCTAGCTCGATTGGTTCACCTAAGAATACTTTTTCCACCATTTGGCCAATAATGCTGCGGCATTCTTCCCAAGCTGCAATTTTTGGTTGCCAGTAACCAAATTCAAAGGCTTCCAAGTTGGCAATGGCAGCTTTGTGTGGGTTGTCAGCTAAGAACTGGGCGTATTCTTCAGATGCTAGACCGGAGTAGGATACAGGAAGGTAACCGGTCTTAATGGCAAAGTAAACAGTGTTCTCTGGGTTGGTGAGCCACTTGATGAACTTTCCGGCTGCTTCTTTTTCTTCTTCAGATGCTGAGGCAAAGAGAGCAATGTTAGTTCCCATGAAAGGTGCACCAGGTCTTACGCCAGCTGGTAGGGGAGCGGTGCTAAACTTAAACTTTCCACCGACCGAGTTCTCTGCATAGGTAACACCGGCAGAGGAGCCAACGTACATAGCAATCATGCGGTCGCCAAAGGATGCATCTTCGTAGCCGTCAATCAAGAGGGCAGAACCGTCATCGAGCATGGAGAGCATTAGCTCAAGGGCTGCTACACCTTCTGGACCAGTAAAGGTAACGTTAAGATCTTCATCAAAGAAGTCTCCACCATGCAGATAGAGGAAGGCGTGGAACAGTTCGAGGGTTGGGCGAATACCAAAGCCTCTAGTCTCGCCATTGGTCTTCTCGCTGATTTCCTTAGAAATGCGGAGGAAGTCTTCTACTGTCTTAGGTGGCTCAGGGATGAGCTCAGTATTATAGTAGAGAATCCAGTTACTCTTGTTGTAAGGAATGGTGTAGAGCTTGCCATCCCAAGTATTCATATGGCGGAATACTTCGATATAGTCGTTGTAT
>JAAZLQ010000268.1 GCA_012799255.1 Bacillota bacterium | reverse complement strand
GCCCTGGAAATTTTCCATTTTTCAGGGGGGATACGAAAGTAACTGGTGTAAGCCAGTGAAATAAATGGTTTAGGTCAAAATTCATTCAGAATTTTTGACACTACGCATTATATTGAAGGAGGAATACGTATGAAAATCAAGAAAAAATGGATTATTTTATTGGTTGCGCTTGCACTAGTTTTTACAATAACTGCTTGCGGCAATCCAGGTGAATCAGTTTCGAAACAATCAGATGATTCTACAAAAAATTCAAAAACCACAGAAAACACTCCATCAAAGAAAAACGTGACATTAAGCTTTCTTTCGTTTGAAGAAGCTGCTATCAGAGATCAATACGAAGTCAAATTTACCGAATATGCAGAGACTTCCGGAATACAAATTGAAATATCAACTTCGCCGGTAGACCAGTTTCCGACAATACTTCAAACACGGGTTGCCTCAGGTGATGCACCTGATATATCCAACACATGGCCGGGGCTTTCTAATCTTTTCGTTTATGCCAGAGCAGGACATCTTTTAGATCTATCAGGCCAGTCATGGGCTCCTTACCTCATTGATTCTGTGAAAACAACGGTCTCGGTGGATGGAAAGGTATATGGCCTTCCAATGGGTGTCGATGCTATTGGAGTTATTTATAGAAAAGACCTCTTTAAGGAATTGGGATTGGAAATTCCACAAACATATGAGGATTTTCTTACTCTTTGCGAAAAGATCAAGGCTGCAGGAAAAATCCCCATCGCTGTTGGCGCGAAGACCGATTGGGCGCCTCAATTCATTCCTGATTATACTTTTTGTAATAATATTCTTTATTCCAAAGATCCTGAGTGGGACAATAAACTTCTGAGGGGAGAAGTTTCCTTCTCTACAACACCTGAATGGAAACAAGTCTTTGAAATGTATATGGATCTTATCGAAAAAGAATATATAAATAAAAATCCTTTAGGAATTGATCGTGAACAATCAATACAAATGCTTGTAAAAGGCGATGCTCTTATGATGGTCGACGGCTCTTGGATTGTCAGTGATTATCCAGACCCCGATACAGCTCAGCATGTTGGAATGTTCGCAATGCCTGCACCGGCCGGTATGCAAACTACAGTTCCCGTGGGTACAGGAACTGTTATTCAGGCATTTGAAAAAACAAAATATCCTGATGAAGTTAAAGCGGCTTTAGAATATATGGCAAGTAAAGAAGTAATTATGTCATTAGTATATGGGAAACGTATGTCGGCATTTACAAATATGGATACAAATGTTCCGGAAGGCATAAAAGAGATTTTTCCTGCCCTGCAGGAAGCCAGTTATCCATTTACAAACATTACTTGGGCAAATGGAATACAAAATGCTTTAATAAAGGGTTACCAGGAGGTTATGACAGGAAAATCCATAGATGACATGCTAAAGGATGTAGATGCGGTAGCAACAAGAAGCATTGAGGAATTTAACAAAAATAATTAATTGTAACTCAAATAATTGCCGAATATCTGGGAGCCCGTTCGTAAAATTGTACGTTCAACTCCTGATCGTTTTTAAATGTATCATGTAGGGACAATGGGGGAAAATGTGTACTATTCTGAGCGGGCTCTGATTTTTATAAG
>JAAZLQ010000238.1 GCA_012799255.1 Bacillota bacterium | reverse complement strand
TAGAGGAGGGACGGTCGCAGATCTTTGAAGTTGCTGAAGCCGCCCGGCAAGAGTGTACTCGTACTGAGGTTCTACTAAAGACGGTTCAGGCCGAAATGGAGCAGGCAATCCTGGATGTGGAAGAATTGACCAGGAAGTTTACCCTCATTCGAGTAAGACTCCTCCAAACCAATCGAGATTTTCAAGAGTATAGCGAAGAAGAAAAGCGACAGATTTATGAAGAAGCAAGTGAAATACGTGAGGCACTTACGGCAGCCAAGGAACGTGAACGGATGTTGCGGGTACGCCGCGATAATCTGGAGCAGACGTTGGCTAAACTCCAGGAAATTGCAGCTAAGGCAGAACGCCTGGTTTCTCAGGTGGGGATAGCGCTCGGAGTTCTTTCTAGTAGTATCTTGGATGTGAATCAGCAGATTGAGCACATGCATGCCCGGGAAATAGCTGGACAAGAAATGCTGAAAGGGCAAGAGTTGGAACGCAAACGGATGGCAGGTGCGCTTCATGACGGGCCAGTTCAAGATATTGCCCATCTCATTGTTCAACTGGAAATAGTGGAGTGGCTTCAACATGCAGGTCGGTATGCTGAGGCTAAGGAGAGCTTCCAGAGTCTCAAGAGTATTGCCCAAGGTAGCGTGGCCCATTTGCGCCGAATAATTTATGACTTAAACCCCATGACCTTAGACGATTTGGGTTTAGTGTTGACGATCAACAACTTTTTGGATAATCTTACTAAACAAACTGGTGTCGAGACCAGGCTTGTCGTTTTAGGTAACGAAGTACGCCTCGATAGTCAGGTGGAGTTATCCATCTTTAGAACAGTCCAGGAAGCAGTGGCTAATTGCCGGAAGCATTCACAAGCCAAGCTCGTTGTAGTTACTTTGGAGTTTTCTCGGCAGCACATCAGTGTTGTAGTTCAGGATGATGGGATCGGATTTGATGTTGCTTCTGTTCAGGAAAAGCTCAAATCCGGTAAGCACTATGGACTACTGAGTATGCAAAGTCGGGTTAGTGTTTTAGGAGGTTCCATGAGCCTAAACAGTCAGCCTGGAAAAGGAGCTAAGGTGTTGGTAAAAATACCTCTGCGGGCATATAAGGAGGACTAGCCGTTGAGTACAAGCATTATCAAGGTTCTGATCGTGGACGATCATCCCCTGTTGCGCCAGGGTTTAAGTACTCTTTTGGAGTTAGAAGGCGGCATCAACGTAGTTGGACAAGCTAGCAATGGTCCTGAAGCGCTACGACTCGCGGCCGAGCTGCAACCCGATGTGATTTTGTTGGATATCAATATGCCAGGAATGAATGGAATTGAAGTGGCCAAGACAGTGCGGAAAAGGCACCCGGAAGTCGCCATTTTGGTTCTCACCATTCACGATAATGAATCCTATGTTAATGAGATGATCAGAAGCGGCGCCAAGGGTTATTTGCTCAAGGATGCTGAACCGAGCCAAGTGGTGCAAGCGATAAAACAGGTGTATAGCGGTGAATCAGTTTATCCCCCAGACTTGCTGGAGCATGTGATGGAACGCTATCATGAGCTAGAGGTGCAATATGGACGTTTGCAAACCGCAGCCACCCTTAGCGAACTATCACTGACCAGCCGGGAACTTGAAATCCTAAGATACATAGTAGAAGGCATGAGCAATAAAGAGATCGCAAACACTCTCTTTATCAGTGAGAAGACAGTGAAGAACCATATTACTAGCCTTCTCCGGAAATTAGATGTTGAAGACAGGACTCAAGCAGCAGTGTTCGCTGTGAGTCAAGGCTTTTTTCTACACCTTAGTACCGGTTTAGGTTGCCTAAAAACTCCAGGTCATTGATTACCAGACGAAAACGGCAACCAAGGACGGTGGACGCTTCTTTACACATTTCCATTCTCGTGAGATAGATCTCAAAGAAGTCCATGATTTGGCAGATTGCTTGATCGAAGGAAATTTCCAAGGTGATGGTTTTCTCTTCTTTGTCTACATAAAGCTTACTGTCCGTGATGGCCAGGTTAACTCGATCATGAATGCCGGGTCGCCGATCATCTTCCAGGCGATTTGCTCTGGTGCGATGAGCATCACTTTTGTCAGCCAGGATCAGGGCAGAAGTAACTGGATCTACCGCCTGACCAATTTGCTCCTCGTGATTGCCAATGGCTGTGGTGATTGTGCAAATCTCGTCCACATCCATTCCCAAACGTCTTAGTTCTTGGAAGACTAGGCCAGCTCCTGAAATACTATGGTGCTTGCGGTTAATCAGGTTGCCCACATCGTGGAGATAACCAGCAATAGCACCGAGTTCAACCGTTCGGTCGTTATGGCCAAGTTCCCTGAGAACTTGAGCAGTTTTATGAGATACATAGGAAACATGACGCAGACCGTGTTCGGTATAACCTTTAGCTTTGAGATAAGAATTGGAACGATCGATAAGGGTTTGGAACACTGGATCTTGTTTTATATCTTTCAGTGTGATCATTATTAGTCAACTCCTTATGATTATTGCTTTTATTTATACCATAGCATGCAGAGCTAGACAAGGATCTTTTCCCGATGGTCCTAGTAAAAATGGGACCTTTGGCCGGTGTCCGTCTAGGACGTATCATGTTAGACTAAAGTCAGACAATGAATGGAAAAACAGTGGCCACCCCCAACCCCAACCCCCGGCTACTGTTTTTTCTATTAGTAGCTCACTTTTGTGGACATCGGCGTACGCTGGCGAATACAATGAACAAATCATAAAAAGTGCAATGGGTAGGAGGGTGTGTCCGATGGAGAAGAACCTTTCTCTCCTTACCCCACGGGAGCGCGAGGTATTAAAGCTTATAGCCCAAGGACTGTCCAATGGGGAAATTGCTTCCACTTTGTTCATTAGCGATCATACGGTGAAAAATCATGTGAGCAATATTTATCGGAAATTAGGCGACAATGATCGCACTAGAGTGGCGTTGTTGGCCCTCGGGGAAGATTTTGGAGAGAATAAAAAAGAATAAGGTGAAGCGATGAAGGCGGCATTTATCCAATATAGATGCCGTTTTCTTTTTGCAGGAAACTATGGGGGGAACCTAGAAGGAATAATTGCCCAGGGTCGAGGGAGGACTCTATGCAGAAATTACAGATTTTTGTCTACAAATCTCGAGGGGCTTTCAGGTTGGGGTTCGTGCGTAATCCCGCCTACTTAGTGGATCTTGGATTCTGTCAGGGGCAAGGTGCGGTAATAGTGTCGCCACCTCTGGTTAGTTCGGACGCTTATGAGACTTTAGAGGTCTGGAAGAAACGCTTTGAATGCAAACTTGCAGCTTTTTGGTGGCAGGTCTTAAGTAGAAAATCCAGGCACAATCCTGGAACAATCGAAAGCGAGTTCAGCTTAAATGGCGGGGAACGGGTTGTCGAGGTTTTAACAAGAATCAAGCAGGTTTTAGTTGGGCGTCTTATGCCAGAGCAAAGACTGATCAAGCTGTTGAGGCAGGAGGGCGTCTGGCCTAGTGACATTAGCCGTGCCATTGACCTGGGAGTGCACTGTGGCGAACTAAAGCAACTTCCGGGTATTGCGTCTGGACCGTGGGGAACTAAGATTTGCTCCCGCTGCCAGAGTGAAGTTAGCAAGGAAGTACCCTGCCGTCTTTGTGGCCGCGCGAACTGCTTGCTCTGCGAGCAGTGTTTGTCCATGGGTGAGCACCGTTCCTGTAGCACGCTTTTAGCATTGACGAATCTGCAACAAGCACCAAGGCGAGGTAGGGTAGAGCTTGTACTTGATTATGAGTTGACAAAGGCCCAAAGTATGGCCGCTCAACAACTCCTTGAATTTTGGCAGCAACGTCAAGGTAAGGCTCTGGTGTGGGCTGCATGTGGTGCTGGCAAGACGGAAGTGACCTTTCCTTTAATTAAACAGGTTTTAAGTGAAGGTTATGATGTGCTCTTTGCCATTCCCCGGCAGGATATTGTGCGAGAAATGGCGGAACGGCTGAAGAGATCCTTCCCTGGGATGGAAGTGGCTGCGCATTATGGAGGTCAGCCATTATTTGCGTCTGGTAGGTTGGTTGTGGCGACCACTCACCAAGTCTTAAACTTCTATCGCCGCTTTCAGCTGGCTATTCTTGATGAGGTGGATGCCTTTCCCTATCAAGGAAATGAAATGCTCCGCTTTGGTCTGCATCGAGCGCTCGCCGTCCAAGGACAGCTGGTTGAAATGACCGCAACGCCAAGCTTCAAAGAAAGATATCATCGAGTGATTACTATCCCCGCGCGTTATCACGGTTTTCCCTTATCTGAACCAGAGCTAATTCAACACAATCTACCCCCATGGTCAGAAGTAAAGAGTTCTCAGTTACCCAAGGTCATTCTAGAACCCTTACGCTGTCAAAATAGGCCCTGGCTCATTTTCGCTCCCACTATAGCTGCTTGTACTGCCCTGCAGAGAGTGCTGGTGGACGCACTAGGACAGCCTGTGGGCTGTTGCCACTCCAAAGTCACTAACCGTAGTCAGGTGATCCAAAACTTTAGGGAAGGGAAACTGGGTTATTTAGTCACCACCTCAGTCTTAGAACGGGGAGTGAACTTTCCTGGGGTGGGAGTTATCGTGCTCTATGCGGATCATGGTGTCTTTACAGTTAGTGCCCTGGTGCAAATAGCTGGACGAGTAGGTAGAACTGCCGAACAACCGACAGGAACTGTCCTCTTTGTTGGTAGTAAGAAAACAGGACCCATGAAAAAAGCATTGGCTTTGATTCGGGAACTTAATCAAGATGCCAGGGAGAGGGGGCTTCTGTTCAATGAAGGCCTTGATTAAGTGGTGGCAAGCCCTCGAACATTTACTTTTTCCGCCCAATCCTCTCTGCGGTCTGTGCGCTGAGTACCCCAGTGGATCAGTGGGGATTTGCCAATCCTGCCTTGATTCCCTGGTCATCAGCTGGGAAAAGAGGGTGATACAAGGATATTCTTGCTTTTCTCTATTTCCCTATCAAGGCTATGGGAGGGAGTTAGTTCATCGTTTAAAGTTTCAAAATGGCTATGCAATTGCCTGCACTTTCGGAATACTACTAGGTTTGGCAGCACGGGAAGAACCAGAGTTGGCGAAAGTGGATGTGTTAGTCCCGGTTCCCTTAGCACCTGGTCGCCTGCGGGAACGAGGATTCAATCAAGCGGCGATACTTGCCGATAACATAAGTGGTATCTGGAAGCGCCCGGTATGTAACCAGATCGTAAGAATCCGGGAGACTAAGGTCCAAAGTGGATTATCCTCCCGCAAACGTAAAGAGAATATGCAAGGTGCTTTTGCTATACTTCCCAATTTCAATTTTCAAGGAAAACATTGCCTTGTTGTTGATGATGTGATTACTTCCGGTTATACCTTTTCAGCCATTGCAAGGCTTATTGAGCAGTATGGCGGGATACCGCAGGGTTTGTTTATAGCTCGTACAGAAATATTGAGGAGTGACAGAAATGATTAAGAACTGCGAGGAATGCAATCGGATTTTCGCTCATCCTAGTAGGAATCTATGTGACGAATGCTATAAAGAGGCACTTAGAGCATTCGATGCAGTGAAGAAGTATTTGCAGGAGAATCCTGGAGCGACTGTTGCCGAGGTGGCTCAAGCTACCGAGACTGAGGTGGATATTATCTATGAGTATATTCGCCAGGGTAGGTTAACAGTAGTTCCTAAAGATGCTCAACTACATTGTGAGATTTGCGGTACTTCCATCTCAACTGGCAGAGTATGCTCGAGATGTCGCGTTAGTCTGCAAACAGGCAAAGAGGAGCCTGAGCCACGTAAACTAAACAACAGCTCCCGAGTTTATATTCTCGATCAACTAAAAGATCGTCGCTAGCTAAAGATTTTTCGCCGTATGCCGAAAAATGATATGAGGGGAGAAAGGGGTTTTTCTTATGATTATTGCTAACAAGGCAGCCGTGCAACGTGTGGCCAGAGTTTATCAAGAACAGAGGCAGGCCAATCGTGTTCGCAAAGAAGCTGGAAGTCCAGCCTTTAACGACGAGGTCACCTTGTCTGCAGAAGGCCGTGAGATGCAGGTTATGCTACAAAAGCTCCAGTCTGCACCTGATATTCGGCCACGGGCAGAAGAAATTAAAGTGGCTGTCCAAAATGGTACCTACCAGGTATCACCTAGACAGATTGCCCAAGGAATTATTAATGCTCAGAAGGGAAGCTAAGCTATATGTCTGTCTGGGATGATTTTATCGCGGTTTTAAAGGCAGAGAACGGACTTTTAGAAGAGTTGGTCGCCTTAAGTAAAACCAAACAGGAAAAGATCAACGATGCCCAAGAAGTTGCCCGCCTTGCTCATGAGGAACAACTCGTGTTAGAGCGTTTAGAAGAGGTGGATCGCGCGAGGGCATCTCTCTATGATGTAATTGCAGTAGGAAAGAACCTTGAGGACTGGATGGCTTCCTTGCCTGAAGAGCAACAAACGGAAGTTGGTCCGATAGTTCTAGAGTTGGTGCAGAATCTTGGGGCTCTCCAAAGGCTCAGTGAGATCAATCAAGAGCTTTTGGCCCAATCCCTTGGTTACGTGCAATTCTCTTTGAACTTGCTGATGGGTGACGACACGTCGCCAACCTATTCACCAGGGGGTAGTGTCTCAGGTAGAACAATCTTTGACCGGAAGGTGTAGATTATGAGGACAACATTTAGTGGTATCTCAATAGCGCTGCGTGCTTTGCAGACTCAGCAGATCTCACTTGATATAACAGGCCATAACGTGGCCAACGTGAATAACCCTAATTACTCGCGGCAGACTGCTCTGCATTCTGCTACCAATCCCTATCCAGCTCCCATGATGGGTTATACACCGTCGAACGGCCAGTTAGGTACCGGTGTTCAGATCAGTCAAATTAACCGAATGAGAGACAGTTTTGTGGATCTTAGGTTGCGACAACAACTACATAGTAAGAATTATTGGGCCACCATGGAGGAAGGTCTCAGGCAGATTGAGCTGTTCTTTAATGAACCCACTGAAAATGCAATTCACTATGCGTTAGACCAGTTCTGGGATTCATTACAGGATCTAAGTAGAGAACCGGATTTCACTGCCGTTCGCGAGGTTGTTGTTCAACGGGCCCAAGTTTTGGTAGAGTCGATTACGGGTACCAGAAGCCAACTCCAACAGCTCAGGGAGAATATTAATGGCAATATTCCCATCAAAGTGAGCGAAGTCAACTCCTTAGCCACGCGGATTGCCGATTTGAATGTGCAAATCGGTAAGATCAGTGCGACTGGTAGTCTACCCAATGACCTTTTGGATGCTAGAGACGCACTTTTAGAAGAGTTATCCCAACTGGTGGACATTGAGGTTGTGCAAGACCATGCTAATATGGTTGGCGTAACCATCGGAGGAGCAAGTCTGGTCCATCGTGGTACTTCTTACAGTCTAGTCACAGGCGGTGTACCTAGCGCTGAGGAAAACTATAAGAAAAATGAGATTTACTGGGCTGCTACCGGTAGCAAAGTGGACATTCGGTCTGGAGAAATTGGCGGTCTTATGCGACTTAGGGACGAAGATATCCAAGATGCCATTAGCCGCTTGGATAAGTGGACTTTGGAGTTTGCGAATGAGTTTAATAGGATTCATGCGGAAGGTTTTGACCTTTATGATAATACGGGACCAGATGGTGTCACAGTTGAGAATTTCTTTAATATAGGTGATGGTAGCTTCGCAGCACTAAACATCAGCGTTGATGCAAATTTGGCTAGCGATGTGAGTTTGATTAGAGCAAGCGTGGTTGAGGGAGCAGTTGGAAATGGGGAAAACGCCTTAGAACTTGCCAATCTGCGGTTTAATCCCCCGAAGGACTCTCACGTGACCATTGGTGACTCCTTCAACTCCATTATCTCCATGATCGGTGTGAACACGCAAGAGGCGATCCGCATGAATGAGAATGACACTGCACTGGAGAACCATTTGCGGAACTTAAAAGAATCCACATCTGGCGTAAGCTTAGATGAGGAGATGGCTAATATGATTCGGTTTCAACATGCCTATAGTGCGGCAGCCCGCATGATGACTGCCGTGGACGAGACTCTAGATATTATTATTAACCGCTTAGGTATAGTGGGACGTTAGGAGGGTAAAGGATGCGTATTACTAACAGAACGATGAGCAATAACCTACTGCTTAACCTGAATAGGGGTATGACTCGTTTGGATCGCATTAATAACCAACTAGGGTCCAAAAAGAAAGTGAATTTGCCCTCGGACGATCCTGTCAAAGCAGGGAGCATTCTACGTACCAGTAGTTCCATTCGGGAAACAGATCAATACATTCGTAATATTGGGTCGGCCACTTCTTGGCTTGATGCTTCTGACACTGTTTTAAAGGACGTCATTGCGGTTATTCACCGGGCCAAGGACTTGGCAGTAAGTGGGGCTTCTTCCCATTTGGATCAGACCGCCCGACAAGCTTTGGCGGATGAAGTTGCCCAGTTGCATGATAACTTACTGCAGCTAGCCAACTCCACCCACGGGGGACGCTATTTATTTGCAGGACAGCATACTCAAACCAAGCCCTTTGAGGGTGGCGAGGTGGTAGATGGTAAGATTACTCCTGTTTCTTATTTAGCAGGTAAGACACCTACAGAAAAAATGGTGGAGTTTGAGATTGGCGTCAATGTACGAATGGAAGTGAGTTTGGATGGGGACGAGGTCTTTTCTCCCATTTTCGAAACACTTCGCAATTTGCATGGCGAGCTAATTCAAGAAAGTCCTACGGAAGGTTCCACAATTTTGAGCGACTTAGATAATGCCCTTGATAATGTATTACGTCAAGTGTCCGAACTTGGCGGCAAGCAAAATCGGGTAGAGTTAGCTCAGGAGCGTTTGTTGGACTTGAAGCTTAATCTCACCAAGATTCTCTCGGATGAACAGGATCTAGACTATGCCGAGGCGATTATGGAGTTAAAAATGGAAGAGTTTGCTTACCGTACAGCCCTTTCAGTAGGTGCACGAATTATCCAACCCTCATTAGTAGATTTCTTACGCTAAGGTGGATTGGTCATGCTGCAGATAACAACAACTTACCCTAGCTTTCAAGTAGAATACCATTGGCCCAGGGCCCAGATTGAGCAGCAGGTGTCACGGGTGCAAATTACCACGCATGGTCCCGAAATGGAGATTGACCAACTACAGTGCCGTAATGAGCTAGGGATCGGTGGATTTGAGTATTTTAGTCGTCAGGTGAGGGACAATGCCTATCACAAGGTGATCGAATCTATCGGTAAAATGGCGGCTGAAGGCGATGAAGTACTACAAAGGGCGGGACATTTTAGAGAAGAGATGATCTTTGCAGATCAAGCCAGACGGAAGATGGATGCGAGGATCCCAGAGCTTAACATAAGATCCGCGCCTACGACTAGGCCACGCATCCGGTTCAACTATTCACAGGAGATTAACTGGAACCAGGGAGGGGTTACAATTCAACACCAGGTTCGTCCGCCAACTATCACCTGGACTTTAGGTGGGGTACATGTGGATGTACGTGGTTAAAATGGGGTGGATTCGGTGGAGTTAGAAACAAGACACGGTCTTATCGAGGTAAATGAAGATGAAATTATCCGTTTTCCGCGGGGAATCTTAGGTTTCGCCGATTATCGACAATATGTGATTTTAGAGCAAGAAAACAGCGTGTTCAGCTTCTTGCAATCGGTGGAGGAACCAGATCTTAGCTTTGTGATTATCATGCCCGAGCTGGTACGCTCTGATTACGCTGTGGAGTTAAGTGAAGAGGATATTGATCTCTTGCGCATGAACTCGCCTGAAGATGGTAGAGTCTATGGAATTGTCACTATCCCTGAGAATGTGGCCGAGATGACGGTGAATCTACAAGCGCCGGTAGTGATCAACACTAAAGAATTATTAGGTGTCCAATTGATTATTCAAGGGGACAAGTATCATACCAGGCATAATGTGATTGCCGAAATGCAGAAAAATGCCTATTTGTTGCAACAGCAAAGTAAAGCTCAGCATAAAGATGAAGAGGTTCAGGAGTCTGTCTAATTCTGGACTAATTCGGGAAGAATAAAGTCCAGGGAGGGACGAGATATGCTGGTATTAACGCGCAAAGTAGATCAGAGTATTATGATTGGCGATCACATTCGTATTGTTGTGGTGGACGTACGGGGGGACCAAGTTAAAATTGGCATCGATGCCCCACGGGATGTTATGGTTCATCGCCATGAAGTTTATGAAGAGATCCAGGCTGAGAACCGAAGAGCTGCCATCAACCGACAAGTAGATGTGGGGGTTCTTGAACGGGTACTTCGAGATTCACGGCCTTAAGGACTAACAGAGAGAACAGACAAGGGAGGGAGGGTTGACTTATGAAGGTTTTAGCTACGTCGGATTTGTTTAGGGTAGAGTCAACCCCGCGGGCTATGTTCCACGGGAAAAGTACGGAACGGCTTACCGCGGGCGAATCTATAACTGAACGGTTGGTGAAAGAGGGAAAGCAGTTTGAAGATGCTTTGAGAGATGATGTGCAAGATGCTGTAGAGACAATAAACAATGCCATCGAACACGTAAATCGTGCACTTAGGTTTTCTATTCACGAGGACACGCAGCAAATCATGGTTAAGGTTGTGGATGTTTCTACAGACGAAGTAATCAAGGAAATCCCTCCCGAAGATGTATTGGATACAGTGGCCCGTATTCGGGAGATGATAGGGCTTTTGATTGACGAACGGGCTTAGGGGGGTTATTTAGTGACAGCACATGCTTATCAGATGTACAAACAGACACAAGTGTCCACTGCATCCCAAGGTGAGCTACTTTTGATGCTATTTGACGGGGCAATAAGATTCGCCCGTCAATCTAAGGAGTTTATGGGGGAAGGTCAACTTGAAGAGGCTAGTGGTCGATTGATTCGAGCTCAGGACATAGTAAATGAACTAATCCTAGCACTGGATCTTAGTGTGGGTGAAATCGCCCACAATTTGCAGCAGTTATACACATACATTTACGACCTTTTAGTGCAGGCAAATGTAAAGAAGGATCCAGCAATTGTTGATGAAGCGGTACGCATGCTAGGCGAGCTTAGGGACACTTGGGAGCAGGTGGTGTTTCAAACTAAATGAGGGAAATCCGAGACAAGTTCGCCGAGCTAACCGATACTTACAAAGGGCAACTGCAGCTCTACAAGGAAATTGGCGAAGTGGGTTCTCAAGAGGGGGATTTAATCAAGAACGGCGATCTGGATCGGCTTTTACAGGTCCTTAAAGAAAAGGAAGGACTGTTAAAGTCGGCCGGTGAACATGAACAGAAGATAAAGTCCATCCAGGAGCAGTTGGTTGACCATTTTGGTATCACCAGTTTTTCCATACCGCAGCTGAAGTTAGTTGCGCCGGTTTATTACCAAGATGACTTAGCTGAGTTGGAGGCAGCTGTTGCCCAATTGGTGCCAGTTCTAGAGAGGTTAGAAAACCAGGAACGTCAGAATGAAGCAGCTCTCAGCCAATACTTGGAGCGCAACCAACCGCACCAGCCTAAGAGTGTCCAAATGAAAAGGGCAGGTAGAGCCTACGGGAAGAAATAGTTTTGGTTCGTGAAGGTTTTCCAAACCTTGACAAATGACTTGTAGTTATGTTAAAGTTTAGTTACCGGAAGGTTGTGACCGGCAGTTTCAAAGCTTAGGAGGAATGTTTACTAATGTTAGGCAAGGTGAAATGGTTTAACGCTGAAAAGGGCTATGGCTTCATTGAGCGAGACGACGGAGAAGGCGATGTATTCGTACACTTTTCAGCAATCCAAGAGGAGGGGTTCAAATCCCTTCAAGAGGGCGAAAGTGTTGAGTTTGAGATTGTTTCTGGTGAACGCGGGCCACAAGCTTCCAATGTAGTGAAACTGTGATGTCGAGGGACTGAGTTAAACACAATGTGTTAACTCAGTCCATTTTTTTCTAGCGGGAAGGATTTTCCATGTCTCATGGGTAATATTATCAATAAGTGGATGAGCAAAGTTTATCATTGAAGGAGTGAGTTAGATGGCCACAATTAGAATCACTATTTCAGGAAAGAACCTCGAGATTACTCAAGCTTTACGTGGGTACGTAGAAAAGAAAGTTTCCAAGCTTGAAAAATACCTCAATGATAATCAAACAGCTTCTGCAGAAGTGATGTTAAGGACAGAACGGGGCATTCACATTGCTGAAGTAACCATGAACCTATCTGGTGTTCTGCTTAGGGGAGAAGGAAAAACCGGGGATATGTATACTTCCATTGATGGTGCGGTTGATCGTATTGAACGGCAGTTCAATAAGTATAGAACTAAATTTGGCCGTAAGACTCAAGGACCTAAACTTGGAGAATTCCAGGCACCTTCCCAAGGTGCAGAGTCGGACGAAGAGGTTCCTACTCCACGCATTGTCAGGACGAAACGCTTTGCTCTAAAACCCATGGACGTCGAAGAAGCAGTAATGCAGATGGAGCTTTTGGGTCATGACTTCTTTGTTTTTAGAGATGCAGATAGTGGAGAAGTAAGTGTTGTCTACAAACGCCGCGATGGAAACTATGGGCTTATCGAATCGCAGTTCTAAAATGGTTCCTACAGTAACTTTAGTTATCTTTGAAGGTGGTCTCGCTCAAGGGACACTGGAAGCACAAATGCAAATGGTAAGGCTGGGTATGGTCTTAGATCTGGTGGATCGGGCTCAGCAAGGTGGGTTTAACCAAATTGTGGTAGTTACATCCTACCCAGAGCTTCACTCCAGATTAGAGACAGCCAATGTGCAAGTGGTCCTTAAGGAGGACATTGACGACGAACCCTTCCATTTTGGTCGGCGTTTACGTGATGTGGTGGATCAATACCATTTGGAGAAAGTGTTATACATGGGGGGAGCAGCCGCTCCCCTGATTTCTTCTTTCGAACTTCAATATTTGCGTGAGCTTTTAGAGCAAAATGAAGAAGTACTTCTGGCTAATAACTATTATTCTGCTGATATTGTGGGTTTCTCACCTGGGAACGCCTTAAAGCGGATTAACCTGCCACCCATTGACAACACTCTGGCACTCGCACTTAGTAATGAAGGTGGTTTACGTTCTATTCCAATACAACGAAGTCTAGGTCTGAATTTTGATGTGGATACACCTTCTGATGTTCTAATTATGTCGGTACACCCAAGCTTGGGTGTACATACGCGCGCCGCGGTCCAGGGTCTGAACTGGGATTTTTCGCGTTATGGAGAGATCAAGAATTTACTCAGCAATCCTTTAGGAGAATTGATCATCTATGGGCGAGTTGGTTCCAATTTGTTCCAATATCTTGATGTAAATACTCGCTGTCGCCTGCGCCTGTACTCAGAAGAACGGGGCATGAAATCCCTTGGTCGGGATGCCAGAGGTGAAGTTAGGACACTGATGGGTAAATTAATCGAAGAACTAGGTTATCGAAAATTCTTCCAGTTTTTAGCCGAATTGGCCCAAGGTGCCGTCTTAGATACCAGGGTACTCTTCGAACACTTTCAATGGAAGTTAAGTGCGACAGATCGTTTTGCTTCAGACTTGGGAGAAGTGGAGTTGATAACCCATCCCTCGCTGAGGGAGTTTACGCAAGCGGCCATGGAAGCACCAATCCCCGTCTTACTTGGAGGCCATTCCCTAGTTGCCGGGGGGCTATGGGCGTTGGTGGATGCTGGCAGCAAGGGAACAGACTAAGTTTGCGGGTAACCCCGTGCCATAGTACAATAGAGCCGGGAGGTAGAAATGTGCTTCAGAAGATAAAGAATTTGCTTGATCCTACAGAACGAGAACTAAAGCGCCTGGGTGCTATCGTTGATACCATCAACAATCTGGAACCTCAAATCCAGGCCCTTAGCGATGATCAATTGCGCAGTAAAACAGAGTATTTCCAAGGAAAACTTGCTCAAGGAGCGAGTTTAGACGATATACTTCCAGAAGCCTTTGCAGTAGTTCGAGAGGCTTCAAGGCGCGTCTTAAATCAGCGCCATTTTGATGTACAGCTCTTAGGGGGAATCATCCTCCACCAAGGACGCATTGCCGAGATGAAAACGGGTGAAGGTAAGACTCTCACTGCAACCCTGCCCGTTTACCTTAACGCCTTGACTAATCAAGGGGTTCATGTGGTAACGGTTAATGACTATTTGGCTCGGCGCGACGCTGAATGGATGGGCCAGATTTACAAGTTCCTAGGTTTAACTGTGGGAGTTGTTGTCCATGGTCTGAGTTTCGAAGAACGTCAAGAAGCGTATAATTCCCATATTACCTATGGAACAAATAATGAATTTGGCTTTGACTATCTACGGGATAACATGGTTGTCCATCCTGAGCAGATGGTGCAGAGGTCTTTGCACTATGCAATCGTTGACGAAGTGGACTCCATTTTAATTGACGAGGCCAGAACTCCGCTAATTATTTCGGGAGCAGCGGAGGATTCGGCCCGGCACTACATGCGTTTTGCCCAGATCGTTCCCCAACTGAAGCCGGAACGGGATTATGTGGTGGACGAGAAGGCGAAAACCATTGCCATTACTGAGGAAGGTGTAGAACGGGTCGAGAAAATCCTTGGTGTTGATAACCTTTTTGATGATGTGAACTTTGAACTCAATCACTACTTGAACCAAGCCCTGAAAGCGAAAGAATTCTTTATTCGCGATCGGGATTATGTGGTAACCAACGAAGGGGAAGTTGTGATTGTTGATGAGTTTACAGGGCGAATGATGCCGGGAAGACGTTATTCTGATGGTTTGCACCAGAGTATTGAGGCTAAAGAGGGAGTATCTGTTCTCAAGGAAAGCCAAACATTAGCCTCCATAACTTACCAAAACTATTTTCGGATGTATACCAAGTTAGCGGGGATGACTGGTACCGCTAAGACAGAAGAAGATGAGTTCAGGAAGATCTATGGCTTGGATGTGGTGGTTGTTCCTACGAACAAACCGATGATTAGAAAAGATTTCCCTGATGCAGTTTACAAGACCGTCAGGGGTAAGGCCAAGGCCATTATTGAGGATATTGTGGCGCGTCATCGTACAGGGCAACCAGTGTTAGTTGGTACCATTAGTATCGAGGCCTCGGAGTTTTATAGCCAGTTGTTAAAGAAGGCTGGCATTCCGCACCAGGTGCTTAATGCCAAGTACCATGATAAAGAAGCAGAAATCGTTAAACAGGCTGGTCAACGAGGTATGGTTACTATTGCCACCAATATGGCCGGTCGGGGTACAGACATTGTTTTGGGCGAAGGAGTAGTTGAGCTAGGCGGCTTGCACATTATTGGCACAGAGCGCCATGAATCAAGGCGTATTGATAACCAATTAAGGGGACGTGCTGGACGGCAGGGAGACCCTGGTTCTTCCCAGTTTTATGTCTCCATGGAAGATGATTTGATGCGTCTCTTTGGGTCAGAGCGTATCATGGGCGTGATGGATCGCCTCGGCTGGGAGGAGGATCAGGTTATTGATCATCCCCAAATCAGTAAATCCATTGAAAGTGCCCAAAAACGGGTGGAAAATCGTCACTTTGAGATTAGAAAACAAGTTTTAGAATATGACGATGTGATGAATCAACAGCGCGAAGTAATTTACCAACAACGGCGGGCTGTACTCCTTAATGAGAATATCTCAGGGCACATCAATGAGATGTTTGGGTCTGTCTTTGAGCGCTTGGTAAATCGATACGCTGATGAGAAGTTTTCGCGTGATGAGTGGGATGTGGAGTCGATCAGGCAACAATATGCTGAGATTGTCGGATCCCCATTGCCGAAGCCAACGGAAGAGTTGAGTAAGCTCACTCCAACTCAAATGGCAACCGAATTGACTGATTCAGCCCTACAGGCTTACAAAGAGAGAACTGCCAACTATAGTGATGATTTACGGGAGCATATTGAGAAAGTAGTACTTTTGCAGATCACGGATCAAAAGTGGATGGACCACTTAAGCGCGATGGATGATCTGAGAGAAGGTATTGGCCTCCGGGCCTATGGCCAACGGGATCCCCTTATGGAGTACAAGTTTGAAGCTTACGAAATGTTCCAGGAAATGGTTAATCGCATTCAAGAGGACTGCATTAGCATGCACTTTAGAGTTCGGGTACAGGGAGAGGAAAGAACCCAGCCTAAAGACAGGTTAGCAGACGCTCAGACTAACCGTGGAGGAGATGTGGAGCAAAAACCACGCCGGGTTGAGGAGAAAGTAGGTAGGAATGATCCTTGCCCTTGCG
>JAAZLQ010000031.1 GCA_012799255.1 Bacillota bacterium | reverse complement strand
GGAAACCGTAAAGCACAGGTTCATGCTGCCACTGATAATCACTTCTGCCAAGCACCAGGGAATTTTTCACCCAAATGCAACAGCCGGAAAGATGAAAGCCTGCATCGATAAATGCCTTACGGAAATTAAGACCTTCGGTATCGGCATGGAACACATAAGCGGCACCGCCTTTTTCCAGGTGGGCAGCCATATTCTGAAATGCCGATAACAGAAATTCATAAAACTTCTCACTTGCCATCTTATCGTTTTTGATGGATAGGCCGTCGGAACTCTCAAACGCTACATTGTACGGAGGGTCTGTCAGCACAAGATTGGCTTTCTTACCATCCATAAGGGTGGCAACGTCATCGGCGTTTGTAGCATCACCACACATGAGTCGGTGTCTGCCTACCGTCCATACATCACCACGCTCCACAAATGCAGCCTTTTCCAAGGCATCGTTCAAATCAAAATCATCCTCTTCCACATCGGATTTATCATCTCCGGCAAAGAGGTCTGCGATTTCATCATCGTCAAAGCCTGCCAGGCCGATATCAAAATCCATACCCTGCAAGGATTCGATTTCGATTTTTAACATTTCCTCATCCCAGCCTGCGTCGAGCGCCATGCGGTTGTCAGCAAGGATGTAGGCTTTCTTCTGTGCCTCAGTAAGGTAATCCACGAAAACACAAGGCACTTCATCGATGCCTTCCTCCTTGGCAGCCATCACACGGCCGTGTCCGGCAATGATGCCGTAATCCCTATCAATGATGACAGGATTGATAAAGCCGAATTCACGCAGTGAGGAACGGAGCTTCATAATCTGCTCCGGAGAATGGGTGCGGGCGTTATTTACATACGGCACTAATTTTGTAATGGAAACAAGTTCCATCTGCGTTGTTGTTCTTCCCATAGCACCCTCCTTAATACAGACCCCATTCAGCGAACTTTTCAAAACCGCCAAGTCTCTGAATGTACTGACGGGCGATGTCTACTATTTCCGCATAAGGCTTGCCATCAATGGTATCATCTCCGATGGCACAGCAAAGCTGCACAGGCTCTTTGGTTTTCTGCGCCTTAAGGAACGCATAGATGTTTACAGACACATCCGCCTTGGATAAGTCCTTGCCGTGCAGACCGCCGCCTGTAACGGAATCAGCCATATCAGAACCGAGTTTACGGTTGGTCGCACCCGTGTCTACATTCGTGCCGCCGGTCCAGTCACCAAGAGGATTGATTTCCGCACCGGGGTAAAGCATCTTCAAATCCGCTGTTTCTACATTGCTCTGACAGATGATCAGGCGAACACCGTCCATAATGTACTTTCCGTCATAAGGACATCTGCCGTAAATGTCACGGGCAATGTGGGAAAGCTCCTCCTGCTCCTGTGTCAGAGGCATACCCTTGAAGATACCGTTATCCCCACAGCGAATGCCGTCCTTCTGATTGTTTGACAGGTGCTTATCCTGGGGAACGATAACGATGTCCGTATCCATCACACCTGCGATGCGATGCACGGCGCTGATGATTTCAGCCTTATTCAAATCTGCTGTGGTTTCAATGATAGCGTGGCACACACCGTGACCGATGAGAACCTCCACTGCGATTTTCGGATTTTCTTCTTTTGCATAAGCCAGATCCACAATGGCTCCTGCGATTCTGTCTGCCACCTTGTCCGGATGGCTCGGATTTACTTTTTCAATCATGGTTAAAACCCCTTTCGTTGGTGCAATAGTCGTTCCAGGTCATCATTCGGATT
>JAAZLQ010000169.1 GCA_012799255.1 Bacillota bacterium | reverse complement strand
TTTCTTTAATAAGTTTGTCCTGTCCGATAAAGAGAATGTATTGGTTAGATGAAAGCTGTGCGGCATTTGCTTTGTAGTCCTTTTCAAGCCATACCTGAGCAGCAACCTCTCCATCTTTTGTTCCTACTGTTTCATCTTCTGTATCATCTTCCAAGCTGATAAGCTGTGCAAGATAATCGCCGTATTGACGGCATTTTTCTTCACATACAATAATTAGCTTTTTCATAACATTTACCTCACTAAGTTCTATTATCATTCAAATTCAAAGCAGGAATGAACTATCTCATCTAACTGTCTCCGGATTTCTGAAAAATCACAATCCAAATCAAGCGTCTTGACTGAAATTTCATTACCGCTCATTTTGTAATTGTTGTTCGGTAATACCAATTCGTCGGTCTTTGCATAAAGTAACATTCCCGATACATTGCCGGTGTTATCAGTATCAAGGTTTTTAACATAAGTGAAAATCTGATACAGATTGCATGAATGCAAAGTGTTCACATCATACTGCTTTTGCGTTGTATGAGAGTAATATTTTGCGTCAATTACCAATGTCTTGTTGCCTTGTTTCAGCATAATATCGCTCTGCATAACCGGCAGCATTTCTCTGTATCCGTCATCAGTATCCCACGGAATTTGAGAAGCTGACGCTTTAATTTCAGGATGTTCCTTCCTGTAATACTCAAGAATAAACTTTTCATATAGCCTGCACATACGCTGTTCATCAAGGAAATCCATCAACTTTGTGCTTCCGTCAGATGTTGTCTGTAACAATCCTTTAAGTATCAGGTAACAAATCGAAATCAACATTTGGTATGTCTGATTATTCTTGTTAAATTGCAGCTTCCAGTTTATACTTTCTCGACTCAGTGGTTCTACCTCCGAGAAATAGATGAGAAGTTTACGAAGCTGCTTTTTTCTGTCCTTGCTGATACTGCTTCTTACAAGAGTATCCATAGTCGTGCGGATAATTCGATTCATATAAGAGTTTACGGAAAACTCATCATAATTACACACCAACTGCTTTTTAAGCATTGATTGCTCTTTTACCGAAGCGGAAATATCTATTTTGCCACGGAGAGCCGACAAGGATTCCGTTTGAAGCACATATTCTTTACCTAATCCTCTTTTGATTTGCAATGAGACTCCCTTAATAAGAATGGCTGCACATAATTCAGCGACATTATCAAATTCTTCTGTCGCCACCTGTTTATATCCCTGCTCATTCAAGACTTGAAACGCATATGAAAGCATATAATATATGTTTTGTATGCGTATCATTTTATTGCACCCCTTAAGGTTGCAGACCAGTCTCTTACCTTTGTAGGTTCATCAAACCAATATTCCTTGATTAACGGTATCACTTCATACTCCACAACGGATTTTAGCCATTCATCGGTAATTTCATCGTCGGTACAGAAGTAACTATGTCCAATTCTGAAGCCGTCTCCTAACGACTCGTCTGATGAAATTGTATTGTTAAGGGACTCGACAACGGTTATCAAGCTTTCCAGTTTTGGAGAGTTCTTTTCCGCCAAGTAATTCTTGAAACCTTCCGAAGAAAAAGCCGGTGCAAAATCAAAGAATGCGAACCTTCTTCTTAACGCATAATCCATAAGTGCAAGGCTTCTGTCCGCTGTGTTCATCATTCCGATAATTCTCACATTCTGAGGAACTGTGAACCATTCGTTTGAATAGAGCAGTTTTATCTTCTCACCACGCTTGTCTTTCTCAATCAACATCATCAACTCGCCAAGAATTTTACTCAAATTACCACGGTTGATTTCGTCAATGATGAAAAAATACGGTCTTTCATTATCTTCTTCCGCTTCCTTGCAGAACTTATAGAACGCACCGTTTTCAAGTTCAAATCCCTCTTTTGAAGGTCTGTATCCCTGAATAAAATCTTCATAAGAATAGCTTTGGTGGAATTGAACCATTGCAACACGACTGGTATCTTTCTGTCCCATAATAGAATATGCAAGTCTTTTCGCCGCAAAGGTTTTTCCAACACCCGGAGCGCCTTGCAATATTACATTGTATTTTGCTTCAAGCAATCCGGTTAGTGTGTTGTATGTCTCCTCATCCATATATACTTCATCAAGGAAATCATCTTTGGAATATGGAGGATATTTAATCTCTTTTTGCTCAGTCACTTCTTCCGGGGTATCTTCCGCCAACAAAGCAGTCAATTTTTCCACATAATCGGGGTAAGAGGAGATATTGGTAAGTGTTTTCATTACTGCTTGTCCGGGATGTTCCCATTCACCCTTATTTTGCCAGTCAACTTTTCTTATATGCTTGTAAGTTTCTCTTGAGGTATCATAAATATAATCTGAGATAACAACACCTTTACCAACAATCTTGTGCATACCTTTTTTTGCAAAAACAATATCTCCAACCTTAACCTCATTAGCAAACTGCCAAAGGCAATGTGCATTGTTTTTGTATGAGTAGCTTGCGTCATAGACTTTTTTCATAAAGTCTTTGATTTCTTCTTTTGAAGCAAAATCTTTTAAATCAGTCACATCATCCCAGCCGATGCCCATAATTCCGTTGTTATAAAACTCATCCCACATACAAGCATTATCTCCGGGTGAGTAAATCCAATAGGATGTCTCTTTAACATTTGAATCAATGTCCTGTGTATCCGTTTGTTTTTCATTTGCATAGGCGTGGAAGGATAATTCCGGAAAACTATGATACTCATATTCGTTGCTTTTCAGGGCATTTCTTGCCTGCTCACACATAAAAAGATAATTAGAACCGTTAGGAACTTCTCTATTTATTGAAGCAAAGATAGTCGTAAAGTAATGCGGCATATTATCAACATCTGTAATGAATCGTTTATTGTTATTATCAAGGTTGATAAATGTATATGGTCTAATCTGATATAATGCAATGGTGAGTTTTGGGAGTCCTATTAGGGACAAACTTAACGCCTTTTCAAATGCAATAGCTAAAGCATCTTTATTTGAAC
>JAAZLQ010000239.1 GCA_012799255.1 Bacillota bacterium | reverse complement strand
CACTGACCTTTATTTTGCTGGGACATTTCGAGGCTGTAGGACTACTGATAGCAGCCAAATCTATTCTGCGTTTTGGAGAGAAGGATCATCTGAGGTCGGAATATGTAGTAACAGGAACCCTGTTAAGATGAGGTTTGATATTTTTAAGTCCTTGAATTATCGTGCTTGCAAGTTAGGAAAGCAAATCATATTGGACAAATATATTTTATTAACAATGGCCAAAGTTGTCCAAAAATAATTATCAAAACGCTATTACACATCAGGTTAACAAAACGCATACACCCCAAAAGTTTTCCAAAAAGAAAACTTTTGGGGTGTATGCAGTAAGGCAGTATCTGCTTTTTGGAAATACCTGCCATCCTGAAAATGCGACAACTACCGCCGATCTTCAAGAAATCTTAACATCTATCCTCTATTTTTAAGAGCTCGCATTTCCATTTTTTGGAATGGCAATTAACAAAGCTAAAATTGTATCGATTACTACAAAAAAAGCCGATTCTCGCAGTACGAGAATCGGCTCAATTTCAATTCAAATAAGATGTTAGCAATATACTATTCCCAACCTGGGTTTTGTTTAAGACCAGAATTGAGATCTATTACTTCTTTTGGGAAAGGAAGTAATTCATGTTTGCCTGGTTTGAAACCAATATTTGCTGCACCATAGAATTGATAATAGTAGTCCTTTTCTGACTCATCAATGACAGCTGTGTGTACTGTATGTGTGCCTTCATGTAACCCATCTCGAAGGTGAGCAACATATTTGCCTTGATTTTTAAGAGGATCTAAAAGAGCTGGATTATCCTTGCCCCAACGGATAAGGTCCGCAGAATAACCGCCTTCAAGCCACAATTCTAATCGTTTTTCTTTCTGAACATCAGCAAGAGTCAGAGCGGTAGAACGACTTTCTGGCTTTACTCCAGCACGGTCCTGAATAGCCTGGAGGTACTGAAGACCATCAGCATCGTTAGTCTGAGCACAAGCTTCGGCATACATAAGAAGAACTTCGGCGTAACGCATTAGAGGCAAGTTCCTGTCCCAGGAACCGTCAATTGTGTTCAGATCTCCCTGATCTTTGTGAACAACAATCTTCCAGCAGAAGAATCCTTCGTTTCCATAGACGTAACCAGCACCATTACCAATACCACGAGTAGCATCTGTTTCCTTTGCGGCAGTTCTGCCAGGTGTGAAAGTTTCACCGTCGGAAACCCACTTATGATCATAAAGGATTTCATCGTATGTTTTGATCCAGGCTTTACGACGAGCTGATTCCATACCATCGTTAGCAATCAGAGCTCTGGCAAAATCACCTGTTGGATTGATCCATCCCCAACCATTGTTGTTGATTATTGAATCGGCAAGATTACCACCGTTCAGGTTTTCAAAACGCCAGTTGAAAGTCATATGATCGTTCCAGCCAACTCTAAATTTATGGTTGGGATTACTAATAACAGCAGGATCAACTACGATATTGAATTCAAACACTGATTCACTTGATGCTTTTCCATCAGCATGACCAATTTTAACCATGTCTTCAGATGGAACCAACTCATAATTACCAGAACTTATTACTTCCTTGAGAGCGGTCTTAGCACCGGTGTAATCACCTTTCCACAGCAGCGCTTTACCTTTAATTGCATAAGCAAAACCTTTGGTAATCCTAACAGCACCGGCTCTGTCGGTTTTTCCCTGACGTTCTGTCAGATCCGGCAATGCAAGATCGATTTCATTTGCAACCCAATCCATAACTGCTTCCTGAGATGCAGCATTTTTAGGACGAGCTGCACCTGTGAGAACTTCTGTTACGATAGGAGGAGTACCCCAGTAAATGCCGAGCATCATGTGGTCGTATGCTCTCATAACGCGAGCCTCAGCAACAGCGCGTTTCATGGTATTTGAGGTTCCTGCTTCGAAGTTGTTGATCACAATGTTAGCCTTGTGAATAGAGCGATAGAACATCGTATATGCAGCAAGCGGAAGTGCGTTGGTGTTTGTATAACGGAATTGTTGGAATTCTCTTTGGGTTACACAGTCACCAACACCTGAACCAGCCAGGTAAATATCGGGCGACTGAAAGTTAGTGAGTCCAAAGAGTGGTCCAAAGTTAAACTCGTTGTCCGACTTGGCGAAGTTCTTGTGTGAATCTAAATACATAGCTGCCAATGCAGCTTCAGCGTCTTCATCGGTTTTGTAGTAATCCTCAACGGGAACTACTCCCTTTTGAGGTATATCTAGTTCGTCTTGGTTACATCCTGTAAAAACCAAGGCACTAATGCAAAATAATAAAAAATATTTTTTCATAGATTTAATTTTTAGAATGAGAGGTTAAAACCAAAAACAACTTGTTTTGCAGTTGGGTATGTACCAAAATCGATACCCAGTTGGTTATGAGTATTGGCAGAAGCTGCTTCAGGATCAAGACCGATATAGTTGGTGAATGTGAAGAAGTTTTCAAGAGAACCAAATACCCGGAGGCTGCTGATATGAAGCTTGCTTGTCATTTCGCCAGGAAGAGTGTATCCTAACTGAATTTGTTTGATTTTAAAATAAGAACCTTTGAATATAGTGGCGTCTGAACTGAAGATGTTATTATCCCAATTCTCAACAGTTGGGAAATTACTGCCAGCGTTTTCGTAGAACCATGCATAGTTATTACAATATGGACGGTCGGTACGGTATCCCTGCGGAAGAATTACGTTGCCACTAACACCTGTTCCGAACACTGTGAAATCAAAGTTTTTGTAATCAAGGTTGATGGTAATACCGTAGGTCAAAGATGGAAGTCCTGAACCAAGGTCTGTCATATCATTTGAATCCCAAACGCCATCTTTGTTTACATCCTCGTATATTGCGGCGCCATCCCCATCTAATCCTAAGAACTTATATCCGCGGAAATACCAGAGGCTGTAACCTTCTTCAACACGGGTTCTGATAGCGCTACCCTGAAGTCTGGGACCTTCAACAAAGGGAATAATTGGATACAGGTAAGAGACTTCATTCTTAAGAGTAGCCATGTTTGCGTTAACTGAGTAAGTTAAATCACCAATTTTGTCTTTCCAGCCAAGTTCGATTTCAAGACCGGTGTTGTCAACGTTACCACCATTGATAGTGGTAGAACCAACACCTGTTTCAATTACTGGTTTAACAGGTATGAGAAGACCCACAGTTTGTTTCTTGAACCAGTCCATAGTTAAAGAAAGTCTTCCGTTGAGAAAGCGAGCGTCAAGACCAAGGTCAACCTGTTTAGACTCTTCCCATACTAAATTTGGGTTAGGCAAACTACCGCCTGGCATAGTACCATAAGTAAGGGTAGATGCGTCTGGATTGTACTGATACCAGTCGCTGTTAACGTTGACAATACCAGAGTATGGATAATTAGTAAGAACGTCGATGTTACCGTTGACACCCCATGATCCACGAAGTTTCAGGAATGAAAGAACAGTCTCGCTAATGTTGTCCTTAATGAAAGACTCATTGCTAAGTGTCCAACCAGCTGAAAAAGATGGGAAATAACCCCAACGAGCATCTGCGGGAAGTT
>JAAZLQ010000291.1 GCA_012799255.1 Bacillota bacterium | reverse complement strand
TTTTAACTTTTGATTATTCCATATTATACAAGCCATGACCCATACCCTATACTGACCTTACCTGCAGGGAGCGAGGCCGGCCTCACAACATTTTTGTGGGGTGAAGAATATGAAGGACAGGTCATTGAATGAGCTGGTAAGTCAGGCAAAACAGGGGGATCCAAGGGCTAAGGAGGAGATCATAGATAGGTTCCATCCCCTATTGTTAAAGCATATAAATAGGTATTTTCGGAAGGATCCGGACATGGAGGACCTGTTACAGGAGGGGCGGTATATCGTCCTTAAGGCGATTCATGATTTCGATTTCGAGATGGGGGTTCCATTCCCGGCCTATGTCCAAAGGTGTACCTTTTACTACTATGTGGACCAAAGAAAGAAAAGGAGGGAGCTTGTCATTCTTGATAAGCCCCTGAAAGAGGGGACTTGTTTGAGGGATCTTATGGTATACGAGCAGGCTGCCCCGGATGAGGATGTTATCCGAATAGAGGAGGTAGGGGATCTGCATCGTGCCATTGGGACCCTAAGTCCAAAGCAGAGGAAGGTTATTGTAGGTTACTATTTTCACCAAAAGAGCTTAAATACCCTGGCTAAGGAGGAGGGGCTTAGCTACCAGTCCATGGTGAAACGGAAGGCAAGGGCGATGGCAAAATTAAGGGAGAAAATTTGTATGGACTAATGGGTATATTTCCCCTCCCCTTTCTATCTATAGGGTGTAGAAAGGGGGTGAGAACATGGCAGTAGAAAAGAATGCCGTCGGCACTAGGCTGCAGCTGAGGGTTAGCATCGGTTCGGACGGGGAAGGAAGGGAGATCCTTCGAACAAGGACCTATTCCAATGTAAAGACCGATGCCGAGGACCAAGGTCTATATGATGTAGCCATGGGTCTAGTAGACCTTCAGGAGAACGAGGTGAAGGAGATTCACCGTATCGATGATGTGATCCTGATGGAGGTATAGGCATGGATGGGACGAACTAAAGGAAAGGGGGGGAGAAGCATGACAACCTATCGATTAGAGATGACTTTTAAGAACAACGAAGGCAGAACCAGCAAGATCTCTGTGGATAATGCCAAGTCAGACATCACAGAATTTCAGGTGAATGAGGTCATGAACACCATACTGGATCGCAATATATTTACCTCAGGTGGTGGGGATCTGGTTGAAAAGGCAAAGGCCGAGTTGATATCCATCGATGTAACTGAATTTGAAATTCTTTAAAACAAGGCCTGCCCTTAAGGGGTAGGCCTATTTTGGGGCGTCCAGTCTATACATTTCCTATTTCCAAATATTGAAGAAGGAGGGTTATATATGGAGGAATTGCTAGTGCAAATCGGGAATTATGGGTTTCCCATGGTGATCTCCATCTACCTACTCATCCGATTTGAGGGAAAGATCGCCAATCTAACCGAAAGCATCTATCAGCTGGCAAAGGTGATTGAAACGATGAAGTGATTTCATCATTTGACACCGAACACATGTTCGTGTTATTATAAGAAAAAAAAGGGAGGGAGGGTTCTATGAGGGGGCGAGGTATGAATATGGATAAAGAGATCCTATACGCCATTCCCATGTATAGGGATGGGCAGGGGGACGGGTCCAAGATCCTCTATGAGGGAGGGCAAGAATCCTTCATGCCCTATCACATAAGGACCTTGATCAAAAGGCTTGCCTATGACCACTACATGGATATGATCTCCCTGCGGAGGAGATTACAGGAACAATTGGGGCAACGGAATATTCTACCCTATCCCTTCCACCCAAGGCTGATCCTTCTACCAGTAAGGGTCAGAAAGCCCAGGCTAAAAAAGGATGGTGCCTTTGGCTATATTAACTATGTTTGGATCCAGGAGATCCGCCGGGAGGGGAAGGGTGCCATGGTCATCTTTAAGGAGGGGAGCCGCTTAAGAGTCCTTCAGAGCTATCAGGG
>JAAZLQ010000018.1 GCA_012799255.1 Bacillota bacterium | reverse complement strand
TTCCAATTTCCTGCCCAAAAATGAAAAAATGTTCTCGCGAGGAACATTTTTTCATCACTGTTTATTTGCCAACTGGGCATTTGTGTTAGCAAAACTAGAAAAGTTTGCTTGTTTTTTGCCTCAAAAGGGCATCATCTTGAATAACATCGATTATAATTTGATTTTCATCCAAATTTCTTCGCACTAGATTCATATAAAAGAAGAAAGGTCGAGGAACATTTGTTCATCCAAAAGAGCAAAACTGGTCATGCTACACCGAAATGTAAAATGACCAGCCCTGTACCCTTTGCCTTAGTTTCTTGCTTTAAACGCTATTCCCCAATACGAATTGTTCTTTGCTTCTCTGCCGACTCCACAGCCGCAAAGATAGCCCGCATGGAATCTAGGGCGCGTTTGCCCGAAAGCTCCGTGTCTTTATTTTGCATAATACTTCCTACAAACTCATCAATAACCCCGGAACTAGTTTGCCTCTCATTGGTTTGGATACTCTCCAGCTCATAGTAGATAGTTTCCCCATCTTTGAGCTTTACTACCAACGAATACTTAGGGTCATCGTAGATTCTCATAATCCCCTTCGTGCCGTAAAGAACGGTACTGTTATCTTCTGCCCCATAATAAGTCCAACTTGCTGTCATCGTCCCCATAATGCCATTCTCCATTGTATAAATGACTAAAGCATTATCTTCAACCTGGATTGGCTGACCGGCAGCATCTTTCTTATGGAGAGTAGCAAATTTGCTGGTCACCTCCACTACTCGCTGACCAGTTAGATATTGGATCAGATAGGTTTTATGCACTCCTAAGTCAGCCATGGCACCCAAACCAGCAGCTTCTTTATTAAAGAACCAAGTCCCTGGTCCAGGATCAATACTCCAACTCTCAGGTCCCCCATGACCAAAGGTGGTTCGAAAGGTGAGAAGCTCACCAAGCAAGCCATCATCAACAAGCTGTTTTGCTCTTTTATGAGCGGCCGTCAAGAGCTGATTATGCCCAATTATGAGCTTTTTGCCTGTCTGTTCTGCAGCTGACACCATGGCGTAACAATCTTCCATAGTTGTGGCCATAGGTTTCTCACAAAGTACATGTTTACCCGCATGGAGTGCGTCTACAGTTACTTGAGCATGTAGTTGATTGGCCACGCAGACGCTTACTACATCAATGTCTTTGTTCGCTAAGAGTTCTCGATAAGAACGGTAAACTATCCCGCCATATTTCCTCGCAACTTCTTCCGCCCGTTTTTGCGTCTGATCATAGTAGGCTATAAGCTTGGCATTTTCATTTGCAGCATATTCGGGAATGTGACGAACTTGCGCTATTTTTCCACAGCCAATCACTCCGACTCTCAACATCTATACACCCTCCATTCTTTATGCGTGTTGTTTCCTCTGAAGAAGAACTGCCAGGACCACAATTAATCCCTTAAAAGCTTCCCTGAGAAAAGGTGGTACGCCAAAAAGGTTAAGCAAATTGTTCATGACAGCAATAATCAGCATGCCAAAGACGGTTCCCACGATTGTACCTCGACCACCAGCCATGCTAGTTCCACCAACAACCGCGGCTGCAATCGCGTCCATTTCCATACCGCTACCTGCATTGGCGTAGTCCATGGATCCGATACGAGCTACCTGAATTATAGAAGCCAGTGCCACTAATACCCCCATCAACGAATAAGCCCTAGTTTTTACCTTGTTTACATTGACCCCTGAAAGTTGGGCCGCCCGTTCATTGGATCCTACCGCTATCGCTTGCCTCCCGAAAGTTGTACGTTTAGATACATAGTGTAAAACCAGGGCAACTATTGCCCAGTAGACAATGGGCATAAACATCAAACCACCCACTTGCAGATTACTAATCTGCAGAAACTCCCTAGGAACCCGAGGATTATAGCCTTGCATAAAATGCTGAGTAACACTTCTAAAAATCTTCATCGCTCCCAGTGTTGCTATGAAAGGTGCAATCCTACCTCTAGTAATTAACAAACCAATACCAGTTCCCAAAAGATAACCCAAAGCTATTGCCACGAAAATGGTCAACACATAGGCTGGAGTGCCTGTAATTCCCCAGTTTCGCAAGATACCGTTTGGTCCTGTGTCAATTAAAGTCATGATTACTGCACCAGTAGCCACCAAAGTGGACCCCACTGCCAAGTCTATTCCGCCTGTAATAATTACGAAGGTCATACCTAAAGAAACAATGCCTATGCCCGCGTTATTCCGCAAGATATTGATCCAGTTCCGTGTCCAAGAACTAAACCAGTGACCAAAGGAACTGTAGTCGAACCCCAGCACCAGGGTTTGCACCACTATTAGGAGTAGCAAAACCATTGCAATCCCGAACTGGGAGTCCGCGGTCCGTCTATCTTTAAACGACTTGATCAGGTTTGTCTGCATCTAGAGTCCCTCCCGTCGCCAGTTTCATTATGTCGTGTTCGGTCATGGTACTTGCCGAAACCTCACCTTGCAGTTCACCATGGTACATAACCAAAGCCCGATGACATAAGCGGATAATCTCCCCGGCTTCACTAGATAAAACTACGATGGCCATACCTTTTTCTGCCAGATTCACTATGATTTCGTAGATTTCTTCCTTCGCCCCCACATCAACTCCCTGGGTGGGGTTATCCAAAATTAGAACTTGGGGATTTGCTGCTAGCCACTTGGCCAAAACCACTTTTTGCTGGTTTCCACCAGAAAGCGTGTTGATGCTGTCAGTCAGCCTTTGCAGGGTGATATGAAGCTCCTCTTTCTGACGTTTAAACACCTCCCTATGCCTGTTAAAGTCGATCACAGTGCGTTTAGCAAACAGGGGCCAGGTAACTATGGAAGCATTTTCTAAAACGTTCATATCCTTGATGATGGCATTTTCTTTGCGATTGCGAGGTAGGTAACCAATACCTAGCTGCAGAGCTTGCTCGGTGCTAGTTATGTTCACTTCTTGGCCATTTAAATATAGCTTTCCAGAAGCAATAGGGATTGCCCCAAAGACTGCTTGAAACAAGGCGCTACGCCCATCACCAAGTAAACCGGTGACGCCCAAGATTTCGCCATGCCTGACACTAAGGCTGATATCGCGGAAATCGCGATTGTTGGATAAGTGCTCTAAACGTAAGACTTCTTCTCCCAGCTCTTCGCGACGTGCCAAGTTGACGATACTAAGGTCATAACCAACCATGAACCGGGCCAGATCATCGGTAGTCACATCTTTAACCTGACCTTCTGCCACCAATTCACCATCCCGGAGAACCAGGTAACGCTCGCATATCTCCATTACTTCACCAAGTTTGTGGGAAATGAAGATGATCCCCACACCTTGATCACGCAACGTCCTCATCATCTGGAAAACGCGTTTGATTTCAGGCTCAGTAAGGGAGGTTGTAGGCTCATCCATGATAATCACCGAAGCATCCATCATGACTGCCCTACAAATCTCGACGATCTGTTTATAGGATGCATCTAAATCCCTCACCATGATTGTGGGATCTAGGTCTATGTTAATGCGCTGAAAGATCTCCTCAGTTTCCTTAATCATCCGTTCTAAATCAAGGCGTCCCCATTTGCCTTCAATTTCACGGCCCAAAAACATGTTCTCAAAGATAGGTAGATCATTGATCAGATTCAGTTCTTGGTGAATAAATGCTATGCCTGCGTTTAGTGAGTGGGCGGGTGTTAAGAATCTAACCGGTTTTCCATCTAGGAGAATCTGCCCCCTGTCCATCTGATGAACTCCCCCTAGAATGTTCATCAGCGTGGATTTTCCTGCACCGTTTTCACCAATGAGGGCACAGACTTCACCATTATTGATAGTAATCGATACATCCTTGAGCACATGATTGGTGCCAAAGGACTTGGTTATGTTTTTCATCTCAATCATTCAATCACATCCATGTACAAAGAGGTGGCTCAAAGGCCACCTCCTGCAGGTCTAGTTTCTAATAAGGTGAGTTTGCATCGAGGAAGTCTTTGTAGTTATCCCGGTCCACGATGGTTGTGGGAATGATTTTTACCTTTTCGACTGGTTCTCCCCTCAGAACTTGTAAGGCTACATCAACAGCATCGCGCACCATAGCTGGACTGTATAATGCAGATTGAATCCAAATATCTTCGTTTTCCGGCATCAGCTGAAAATACTCTTGCATTCCCCCACCACCGGTAATCACTTTGATATCCGAACGACCGGCTTCCCTAATTGCTTGCAGTACGCCTAGGGAAGTCTCGTCATCCATGGAATACACTGCATCAATTTTCGGGTTTCTTGTGAGGATATCTGCAAAGTCCTTGAGTCCATCTTCCCGGGTAAACTGAGTTGCATAAGTGAGGATGTTCAGGTTTGGTGCAATCTGAGCCACAGTATCCAAGAAGCCTTTCTTTCTTAGGGCTGATACAGAACCTGATGTTGGTACTTCTAGCATAACAACAGTTGCCTCTGGACCGACTTTTTCAACAATGTAATGGGCGCCTTGGATGCCCATATCTTCGTTATCGCCAGAAACACGATAAACACCATCAAGGTCAATCACAATGTCAAAATTCACTACGATAATGCCTGCATCCAAAGCTCTCTCCATGGGCACTTCCATACCTTCCCACTGTGGGAAAGCCACAATTGCTTGTGCACCCCAGGTCATTAAGTCGTCAAGCTGTGCGGTCATCTCTTCAGCATTAGAACTGGTTTGAATTCTATAAGTGACTGCATCGCCTAATTCTTTTAGCCTTGCTTCGGCATGATAGGCAACCGCTGCAACCCAACCGTGGGTTACCGCAGGAGCCAAAACGCCAATTTTGTACTGCTCTGTTTGAGCCAGTACAGCGGTGGGACCAACTAAAGATAAGACTAAAGCCAATGACAAGACCAACAACATGACTCTCTTCATCTAATTTCCCCCTTACATAAATTGACATTGTACTAAAAAATTCTTTTCCCTTACAAAAAATCCTCCTAAAACCAACTTTACAACTTGCTAATCCTGGCAAAAAAATAGCCCGGCAATTACCGGGCTCTAGCAACTATTATTGGGCCTTTTCCTCTAAGATACAACGGAGATCACGGGTAGGTGTGTTAGGATAGTCAAACACCTTACCCTCCCAGGTTCGCACTTTAATTGTGTTTTTGCCCCTGGAGATTAGATATTGAGGAGCCAAAGGAGTTTTCCCATGACCGTTGGGAGCATTGATGATGTAGGTTGGTATGGCCATTCCGCTTGTATAGCCCCTGAGATATTCCATGATCTCAATTCCATCATCAATGGATGTATTAAAGTGTTTGGTTCCTACTACATCTTTAGCATGGAAGATATAATACGGGCGAACTCTCAATTTCAACAATTCTTGATTCATTAGCCGCATTACATACTTATCATTGTTGATTCCGTTTAATAACACCGCTTGGTTACCTAGGGGAATACCTGCATTAACCAACTTGTCACAAGCCAACTTGGCTTCGTCAGTAATTTCCTTAGGGTGATTGAATTGGGTATTTATATACAACGGTGGGTATTTCTTTAGAATATCCACCAGACTATCAGTTATCCTTTGAGGCAAAGTAACTAGGGCTCTAGTACCCAAGCGAATATAATCAACGTGTGGAACGGCATGTAGCTCCCCTAATAACCAGTCTAGGGTTTTGTCAGAGAGGATCAAGGCATCTCCACCGGTGACTAAAACATCTCGAATCTCGGGGTTTGCTTTGATGTAAGCAATAGATTCTTCTAGCTTATTACGTGTAGTATGGTGGTCACTTGAACCTATATTTCTTCGCCTCTGGCAATGTCTACAGTACATTGCGCATTGGTTCGTTACATTTATAATCACCCTGTCAGGGTATCTTCTAGTGATCGCCCCTGCTGGATTGGTATACTCCTCTCCCATGGGATCCGCTTTTCCCCCGGCCATTAACTCAGCCCCCGTGGGTATGGACTGCAGTTTAATGGGATCATATTTATTAGTATCATCTATAAGGGCTAAGTAGTATGGGGAAACGCTCCAACGAAACTTCTCCTCCACCTCTTTGATTGCTCTGATCTCATCGGCGTCCAAAGAAATGATTTGAAGTAGCGTATCCAAATCGGAAATTCTATTCTTGAGTTGCCACTTATAATCGTTCCAGTCTTTCTCGGTGGCACCTAGAAGCGTAAGGATTTTTTGCTTTTGCTTCTCGTATTGTTCCCGCTGCTTAGGAGCTAAACCTCGAGGGATAGAATCTTTCACAGCCAGATACTCTTCAATTCTGTTCCTTAGTTCATCTGCACGTTTTAAAGCTATCTGTTTTTTGCTCATAGCATCTCCTTTCAATTTGTCAATGGTCTTTAGAACCATTGACATACCAATTGTTGATTGTTTGGGCTAGACACAACCTAGAAAAGCGTACAAAAAAAAGCAGGACGAAGCATAAGCCCACCGCCCCACCTTACTTCACACGCAGATTGTCTGATTTGCCTATCCCAGTAGCATCACCCTAGGTTGGCAATTATTATACCACAGGGAACTATGATAAGTCAAAGTTACTGCTAGGAGAAAACGATGTAAACGAGTCTGGCAATGGTAAAAACACCCCCATAACAGTTCTGTCACAGGGGTGTTATTATGTCTAGTTTATTCATTGCTTGAACTAAAGAGAAGCCTTTCGCCGTCAGCCTCAACAAGGAAGAGCTTATCTATATCTTCGCTGATCAACCTGGTAATGTCACCCTGGGTTTTAAATCTAGCACCGATCCCGCAATCTGAGCTAAGTCTCCGCGGCACCGGAAGAAGCTCCACCTGAACTCCCATCTTCGCCAGATACCTCTTGTACTTTACCGCGCCAGAATGGGTAAAAAAAGTCGCTAAATATTCCATCTGCTCACCTAGTAATGGTTAGTATAAAGTCAGCTCCGTACTCTTCTACCTTGGTTTTATAACCATTTTTTTCTGCAAACCGCTTCACATTATCTTTAGCAGTTGTGTTATCCACTACAACCTGAATCCCTTGGGGGGATCCCGCTAGAGCTTTTTTGGTTAAAAGAACAGGTTCTGGACAAGACCTACCCCTCACGTCCAACTTATTAAGCGTCAAGTGCCACATCCCCTTTCATTGAAACCTCTGCGCTTTTGTCCATGTTCATCAGTCCAATGGTCAAGACCACTACAAGACCAATCACTGTGGCGATTTTTCCGTTTGCGGTCGCGCCAGCGCCCGAAGATGCCAGACCAAAGTTATGGGCAAACGCTGCTCCCACGAGCATCCCAATAAAGGTCATGGCAGAGTCAATGTTTCCTTCTGCGCTCAAGATAATCTGCCTTAAGGGGCATCCACCTAACAAAACAGAACCAAGCCCAGCCAAAACCATGCCCAAGAAGTTCCACAGCCAGTCGTTATGGGCAACCGGTTGACCCGTGAAGCCAAGCTTAAAGTTGCCGGCAATCAAGTTGCCAACTAAGGCTACTACAAGAATAGCTAAAAATCCAGTGATGAGATATGTGTCTTTAAACATGATTAAGTCTCTAATGCCACCTACCATACACAACCTAGTCCTTTGAGCTGCAACACCAATCAGAAGTCCAGCTATTAAGGCCACTAGAATCGGTGCATGTAATGAACCTGGCCCTTCACTGCTAAAAAAGACAAAAGCGGGAGCTACCACCAATAGAACTAAGAAAGCAATTTGCATGGCAGGAAATAGATAACCTTCTGCCTTCTGCATAGAATAAGTCCTCTTGAGTGTAAAACCTTTGTTTAAGAAGGCAACACCGATCAAAATCCCTATAGTAAAGCCTGCGAGGCCAAAGATGGCGGTTAAATCTCCTCCTGCCAATCTCAACACCATTCTTAGTGGGCAACCTAAAAACATCAACGCACCAATTACCACGAAAAAGCCAAGGATAAACCGGGTAAAGGGGGCTGAACCACCACGAGCCCGAAAATCTCCGCTTTTTAATGACATAAGCCAGGCTCCAAGGGCAATTCCGATCAACTCTGGTCTAATATACTGTACCACTCCGGCCCTATGAAGACCTAAACCACCTGCCGTATCCCGAATAAAACAGACGATACAGATCCCCATGTTAACAGGGTTCCCAAATGCCACTAATGCCACAGCTAACAGTCCCACCATGGCGCCAACCATGATCATGCCTCTTTTACTGTTCACATAGACTCCCTCCCATTATGCTATCTTGGTAATGAAGGGCAATTGCGATAGTTTTCGCAATCCCAATCCCATTATAGTAAAGTTCTTGTTGCATTGTACAATAGACCTTTCCTATGCTAATAGGAGGTTTATAAAGAAATTCAATCGTTAAGTAATTTGAGTTAGTGTAGAATTAACCTGGAGGTGAGTGCAGTGAGAATCTACCTAGATAATGCAGCAACATCTTACCCCAAAGCGCCTGGGGTTGGTGATGCAGTCAAGTCTTTTATAGATAACATGGGGGAAAACCTAAACCGTAGTGGCTATCAAAGTTCGCTGAAGACCGACGAGATGGTGTTTGAAACGAGGGAAAGACTTGCTAGTTTGTTCAACTTTCCACATCCTGAAAACGTTGTATTCACGATGAATATCACTCAAAGTCTTAACTTCATCTTAAAAGGTCTGCTACAGCCAAGTGATCATGTGATAGTCTCCTCTCTGGAACATAATGCGGTGATGCGTCCCCTGAGACAATTGCAGCATGCGGGTGTAGAACTGTCTTGTCTGCCCTGTGATGAGACTGGAAAGCTGCTTGACACCTGCTTTGACCAGTTTTTTAAACCTAATACGAAAATGGTTGTCCTCACCCACGCTTCCAATGTATCTGGAACTGTGTTGCCCGTTAAAGAAGTAGGTTCGATCTGTAAGGAAAAAGGCGTTTGGTTTGTCTTGGATACAGCGCAAACTGCAGGATTTTTCGAAATCGATCTACAAGAACTCAACGTAGATGCTCTAGCTTTTACTGGTCATAAAAGCCTTTTGGGACCGCAAGGTATTGGAGGATTTTTGATTTATGACCAATTAGCTGAGACAATGAACTCGCTGATTAGCGGTGGAACTGGAAGCATGTCAGAGTTCGAAGAAGTACCTCCCTATTTGCCCGACAAGTTTGAAGCTGGCACACTAAACTTGCCTGGACTATGTGGTCTTAATACTTCCTTGCAGTATCTTGAACAAGTGGGTTTGGAATCTATTAGAGAAAAAGAACTCCGCCTTACGGAGTTACTTATGGACGGTTTTGCCAACCTAGACGGAGTTCGGCTGGTGGGCCCCAGAGAAACTAAGGATAGAGTTGCGGTGGTCTCAGTCGATTTTATCGGTTATGACAATGCGGAAGTGGCATACCACCTTGATAGAGATTATGGAATCAGGACCAGATGTGGTCTGCACTGCGCTCCAGCAGCCCACATGACTTTGGGAACGTTCCCTCAAGGTACTGTCAGGTTTTCTCCCAGTCACTTTAATACCGAAGAAGAAATGAAAAAGACCTTATCTGCTGTTAGGCAGGTTCTTAAGGAGCTTTAATATAATCTAAAGTGAACTCTCGAAAAGCCCGTGCCACCGGACTAAGCACTCGGTTTTTATGGCTGATCAGATAGAAGTTCTGTTCCAAATGTAAATCTGATAAAAACAAGCCTTTGAGCAAACCAGAACGTACTTCGTCTTGTACCGCTAGTTCGGAAATCACTGTAATCCCTAAACCAGCCATAACACACTGTTTAATCGTATCGGGATTTGCGATGGTGGCAATCACTTTCAGTTGATGCAAAGCAACCCCTTTTTCCTTGAGGGCAGCTTCAAAGAGGGCTCTGTTACCAGACCCTTCTTCCCGAAAAATAAAGTTCTGATCTTTAATCTGCTCCCAAGATATAGTGTTTTCGTTAGATTCTAGCCAACCTCCTTGGGAGGAAGTTATCACGACTAGGCGCCCACTACAGAGCTTTACCACCTCTAGCTTTGGACAGTTAACGTCCGTCCCTACAAAACCAAAATCCATAACACCGCTGTTTATAGCATCCACGACGCCCTTACTATCGTTCTGGTCGATGGTGTAAGTAATATTCGGATAGCGTTTGCTAAATGCGGTTAAAAGTTTGGGGAGTATGTAGCTTTGGGGAACTGTGCTGGAAGCTATGGCAAGTTCACCCTGAAGTTTGCCTTTGTACTGGGCCAGGGAAAAAAGGGCCAACTCCCTAGTGTTCAACATGTTCACCGCATGTCTATACAAGATGACACCGGCATCCGTCAACGTTACTGTTTTGCCATTACGGTTAAGTAACACAGTCCCCAGCTTATTTTCGAGGGATTGGATGTGTCCGGTCAAAGTGGGCTGGGACAAATAGAGTTCTTTTGCCGCTTTGGTAAAACTTCCGTGCCGAACTATGGCTACAAACGATTCGAGTTGCCTTAAGTCCAACATCTATCCCTCCCTTTCCTACTTTCCAGTTTATTGGCCTTCCGAGCAACAGATTCCTTCAGGTTGAATGAAAAACCACACCCCTGACCCAATGGGCAGGGGTGTTCGCTTAGAACAACACGCCGGCAATAAGGATAATATTGCTGTAAGGAGTAAACTCGCCAGTTCGTACCACTGCTTTCGCTTCCTTCGCCAGCTCTTGGAACTCAGCATGGGGAACAGTACGCACTGGTATATCAGCGGGCCACATGGCAGTAAACTCTTGGTACATCTGGGGTGATACTTCAGCTTGTTCCGTATCAATTATTGCGTTTTCTACATGTAGTTCACCTAAGACTGCTTCCACCGTTTCTAGAAAACCAGGAACTCCTTCTTTGAGCGCTAAGTCCACCATCTCAACTCCCGGTGGAACGGGCAGTCCAGCATCACCGATCACCAGCATCTCTCCATGGGCCATGGAAGCGATGATGCGGGACAACTGGGCATGCAAAATACCGATTTTCTTCATGGCTATTTCTCCTTCCCTCAAATCCACAAATGCCTAGCTTGAGCCTGCTACCCAACGTACAGCTTGGGCCCAAAAGAGGCCATAATACTCCCAGTTGACAAACTCTGGCGGTCCCCAATGTGGACCACAATCGGAAGCAAAGACAAGACTCCGTCCTGTACCGTATTCGCCCGCGGCAATAAACACATCTTCACCCCTGCGAGCAATTACGGTACTACCAGGCTTTTCCTTCAGTTGATTATAACCGAGAAAGTGTGGCCAGGTACCTCTTATTCCAGCAACCACAGGGTGTTCCGGTGCGATAATATCAACCTGGGCACCTTCGGGTACTTCCACCCTGTCATCACCCTCTACCATGAACGCCGGTAGTACCTCGGCTAAGGGGGTGCGCTGGTAGCGGGCAACTCCGTTAATTCCAGAAAAAGACATATAACCGCCAATCATAATGAGTCCGCCGCCCCCTTCAACATATTGACGTAAAAGGTCAAGGCGATTGGGGGTTTGCTTTGAAGCACTGAAGGTTTCGGGATGGAGGTAGAGCGAGTTGGATCCTATATCGCTCAAGAGAATGGCATCATACTTTTGTACTGCCTCCAAGGTCATGGGGAAATCTCGCGGTGCCAAGTGGTTGGGCATAAAATCAACCTCAATATCATGGGCCCGCAACCCCTCGATTAGCCACTTTCCACCTTCTCCATACTCTGTAGTTGTGAACTCGTCAAAACCTTTCATGTGAATGGAATGGATTATCCAGCTTTCTCCTGCTAAGAGGACTTTAAGTTTCTGCTCTGCCACAAGACAACCTCCTTTTAGCGAAAAACGGGGCACAGAATGGGCGCCTGTGCCCCGTTTTCTATTGATGGGAATGGTCTACGACTTATTTTACAAGCTCTAGAGGTACTGGAATGAAAGCATCCACCTTTTCACCTTGGATTACTTTCACAGCAGTTTCTACACCCAACGCACCAATGAGACGAGGCTGCTGTGCCACAGTAGCTAACATGCGGCCATCTTGTACTGCCTTAACCGCATCATCTGTGGCATCAAAGCCAACTACCTTGATTTTATCTGCTCTTCCAGCAGATTGAATGGCAATCAGGGCACCTAAAGCCATCTCATCATTGTGGGCAAAAACAGCGTCAATTTCTGGTTGAGCCTGCAAAATGTTCTCCATTACATTGAGACCTTTGGCACGGTCAAAACCTGCTTCTTGTCTAGCTACAATTTGGATACCTGGATATTTGCTGATTGCTTCACCGAATCCTTGACCACGTTCGCGGGCAGCGTTGGTTCCTGGAATTCCTTCCAACTCGACAACCTTGCCTTTTCCACCAAGCAACTCGGCAATAAACTCACCGGCCATGTTTCCGCCAAGCACGTTATCGGAGGCAATGTAAGCCACCACTTCGCCACCGTCCGCTGCACGGTCAACGGTGATCACAGGGATTCCAGCCCGGTTGGCAGCTAAAATTGCTGGTACAACAGCTGCTGAATCTGTTGGGTTGACCAGAATCAGATCCACTTTTCGAGCGATTAAGTCTTCAATACCAGCTAGTTGACGGGCCGGGTCATCTTGCGCGTCCACTACGCGTAGACTAATGCCTAGTTCTGCCGCTTTCGCCTCAGCGCCGTCCTTCAGGTCAACGAAAAATGGGTTATCCAACGTCGAAATCGCGAAACCAATTGTCTGTGCAGCCGCACCTGCACTGACTAACGCCATTGTTAACAGTACAACTAACACAATAAGTGACTTTCTCATGAAACATCCTCCTTATGTTTGGTCTTACATCACACTCTGGTTCAGATAATTCTCCCCTATAACATGTGATTAACGACTAGGCGTGTGCGGATTTCATCGTTTCCGCATCTAGTTCTTGATCGTCGCCGCTGGAACTCACCCCCTTTCGTAAACCTCCACCAGCGTGTAACAGGCGGTCCAAGAGAACTGCAACCAAAATTACCAAACCCTTAGCAACGTCCTGATAAAAGGGTGATACATCAAGCAGATTGAACACATTTCCCAAAACGCCGATAATTAGGGCACCAATGATGGTTCCACCAATGTTCCCCCTACCACCGGCAAGACTGGTTCCACCCAGAATAACTGCAGCAATTGCGTCCATCTCATAACTTACTCCAGCAGTTGGTTGTGCAGAAAACAGACGAGCAGTTAAAATGACCCCAACAAGGCCTGCCAAAAGCCCGTTGATACCAAAAATGGCCACTTTGACCCGATTAACACGGATACCCGCCATACGACAAGCCTGCTCGTTGCCGCCCACAGCATACACTAGTCTGCCTAGTTTCATGTGCTTGAAAAAGATGTAGGCCAAGACATAGACAAAAATCATAATGATTACAGGAACAGGAATAGTCCCGATATAACCATGGCCAAACCATTGGAATGTTGCGTTAGAAACGGCTATGGCCCGACCCCCAGTGTAAACTTGGGTGAACCCCCGTGCTAAAGCCATCGTTGCCAGGGTGACGATGAAAGGAGGCAACTGCCCATAGGCGATAAACAAACCATTTGTGATTCCAAATAGCAGTCCGATCATCAAGGTCACAAGTACACCTACAAACCACCCTTGTCCACTGGCCATTACTCCCGCACCGAGTGCGCCGGATATTGCAACTACCGAACCGATGGATAAGTCAATTCCTCCAGAGATGATTACAATTGTCATACCAGCCGCAAGAATTGCATTTATGGCCACTTGGCGCATTACATTAATCAAGTTTGCTGTGGTCAAGAAGCGGTCGCTTAACATGGATGCTAGTAAAACCATGACAATCAAAACTAAGAGCATACCATAGCGTCTAATTAGATCGCGCCGTGGTTTACCGATTTTCCTAACTTCTTTCATCATAGGTCCCTCCCGTTCCATACATGCCGATTTCCTCTTGTGACGTTTTAGTGGCATCTAATTCTGCTACAATGGTCCCCTCATGCATGACGTAAATTCTGTCGCTGAGGTTGATCACCTCAGGCAGTTCTGACGATACAACCAGCACGACTTTTCCTTGCGATGCTAGCGCATCGATCAGTCGATAAACCTCCGCCTTGGCCCCTACATCGATCCCACGTGTGGGTTCAGCCATAAGGATGATCTCTGGCTCCGTAGCCAGCCACTTGGCTAACACGACCTTTTGCTGATTCCCTCCAGATAAAAACTGTACTTCTTGCTCAACGCTAGGTGTGCGAATAGAAAGTTGCTTAACATAATCAACTGCTTGTGCACGTTCCTGCGTACCATCTAAAAAACCTAAATGGGTGATTTTATCTAGAGAAGCTAGGCTAATGTTAGACATGGCAGATAGAGGAAGAACTAATCCTTCATCTTTACGGTCTTCTGTGAGAAGGCCAATACCATGTTGGATCGCCTCCCATGGGGAACGAATCGTTACAGGCTTTCCGTGAAGGCGAATCGTTCCAGTTGTACCAGGTTCTGCCCCAAAAATCGCTCTGAGCAAATTATGTTGTCCTGCCCCCATCAAGCCTGTGATACCTACTACTTCTCCCCGATGAGCGGTCAAGGAAGCATTTTTCACCCGACCTGGCACACTCAAGTTTTCCACTTCCAAAACTAACTCGGTAGAAGGAGTACGGTTCCGGACGTACATCTGTTGAAGGGGACGTCCCACCATCATGTGCACAATTTTGTCCCGAGTCAACTCGCTAATAGGCTTCGTATCCACGAGGCGACCATCACGGAGCACCGTAGCCCGATCGGCAATTGCCATGATTTCCTCCAATTTATGGGAAATATAAACGATAGCTGTTCCTTGCGAACGGAGGCGTTCAACAATCTCAAATAAACGTTCAACCTCAGCATCTGTGAGTGCAGCAGTGGGTTCGTCCATGATAATTACATCTGCGTCCTTAGATAAGGCTGCCGCGATTTCTACCGTCTGCTGTTCGCCAACGCTAAGATCTCGTACTAGTGTATCTGGCGAAACATCAAGACCTAGAGTCTGGAGAACCTCCTTAGCCCGTTTTCTCATCCATCCATAGGAGACCAACTGCCAAGATTTTTGACCTAACATGTCCAGAAACATGTTCTCCATGATAGTCATATGACTAATTAGGTTAAACTCCTGATGAATGATGCGGATTCCTAAGCGCTGGGCGTCCAGGGGATTTTGGATGTCTACGGAACGACCCCGCACAATGATTTCACCACCATCCTTGGCATAAACCCCTGTGAGTATTTTGGATAGGGTACTCTTGCCGGCGCCGTTTTCCCCGATTAGGGCATGCACTTCTCCTGGCTTGATGAAGAAGTCCACCCCGTCTAGGGCAAGAACGCCGGGGAATGCTTTGGTAATACCCTTCATCTGTACAACAAAACTGTCCGCTTCGACTGGCAGCTCTTTCGCCAAGGCAATCGCCCCTTTCTAGCCTAGTTAAGTTCTGAACACTATCCTAACCCATGAGTTCTTACGTTTGGGACTGCTGCAGTACTACTCCTTTTTACCAAATAGGTAGGTAACACCGCATCACCCACTTCCTCCTTCCGTTGTGGAAACGTTGGAAGGGTCCCCGCCACCGGTGCCACTGGAGGTGATTGGACCGGCGTATCGTCAAGAATCATACGTAACATGGTATCGATCGCCATGGTGCCCATATCCTCAATGGGTTGAGCAATCACAGTTAAGGCTGGTCTAAACACTTCGGCAAAAGCAGTGTTGTCATAACCAACCACCGATAAATCCTCAGGCACGGACAGTCCGTGCCGGGAAACGCCATCAATCAGACCATAAGCACTAAACTCACTAGTAGTAATCACTGCCGTGGGGCGCTCTTGGGGACTGAGTTGGGCAAGTGCTGCTCCGGCAGCAATACCCGTTTCTAGTGTGTATTCTCCCGTCCAAATCCAGCGTTTCTGTGACAAGCCGTGTTCATCCAATGCCCGCACAATGGCATTATAGCGTTCATCGCTACTTGGGTTGCCCTCCACACCGCGTACAATACCGATTCTGGCATGACCTAACTCCAACAAGTGCTTAACTGCTTCATTCACACCTGGGAAAGGATCTACTCCAATCCATGGTCCGTTAAACCCAGGAATACGTCGATCTAATGCTAGAACCGCTGCACCGGTGAGCTTAAAAAACTCAGCTAGCTCGTCCCCAACGGTGCCAGAAGTAACTACTAGGACACCATCAACCTGCTGGCTCCGAAGTAAATCTAAGTACTGTAGCTCGCGCTTCCGACTGTTTTGACTGTTACATAACAAGATGGCATAACCTCGTCTGTTGGCAGCTTCCTCCACAATACGGGCTAGTTGTCCAAAGAAGGGGTTAGATATATCGGGAATGAGTAATCCAATCACCGCGGTCCGTCTCATCCGCAAACCCCGGGCTAGGGCATTAGGCCGATATCCTAACTCTTCAACCGCTTCTACTACCCGCTGGCGCAACTCGGGGGAAACAGGGGCATTCCCGGTAAGGACTCGCGATACCGTACTGATACTTACATTTGCCCGCTTTGCCACCTCTCTAACAGTAACTTGCACTGCTGCCAACCTTGCCACCTCCACAATAATTAACAAAAAAGAAGGAACGAAACCATGAAAACCTCTGCGAAAACGTTTTCGAGTTGGTTATTCTACAATGTATTTACATTTCCTCCCTCTATTGGATGTTTTTTGTTAAGTTTGGTAAATAAAAAAACTGGGGGGTCTTCTGACCCCCCCATAAACTTAGGCTTTCTGCCTAGCTGCCTTTTTTTCGTTGAGAATCTTGAGGTAACCTTCTTCCACAAAAACGGTAGATGTGTCGATCAAGATTAGAGCTTCAGTCAAAAAAACGATTGATTCGTCGTCAATAGTAGTAAAAGACAAGCCCTTTTCACTTGGATCTGACTTCAGAGTGGAGAATACATTTGCCAAATCTGCCGCATCGGCTACTTCGAATGATTCTAGTCTAGAATCAGTAAAATGCAACGTGATTTTCGAATGACGTTCGCCCGGTACTTGCTCGTTAGCTGGCGATTCTTTAAAAGTAAAACGGGCCATCTGAACGTAAGTGAGATTCAAAGCAAGAGTTCTCCCATCGAGAGTTGCCCAAATAAAAAAACCTCTCCTCTTTTCTTGTAGAGCCTTTTTCAACCTCCCCCACGCAGCTTCTGCTACTGTAAAGGTCATGGGCTCGCCCGTGGACTTGAACCATACTTTGAAGGAATAGCTAAAGTTGGTAGACATAGTCTCACCACACCTTTCCTAAAAAGTGAAAAAAGGTGCTAGGTTGGACCTAGCACCCCGGTATCCTTACTTATCTGGTACGCATGTAAATGTCGTTCCAGCGTCTGAGAATTTGATCTTTGTTTTCTACTAGCCAGTCGATGTCCCTCTCAACCCACTTGATTTCGGAAGTGGCTGGTAGATAAGGTGTGTCGTAGTTGGCGTTAGCATTGGTAAAACGCAGTGTACCAAGTGCAGTTCCTAACTCAGTTTGGCCTTCAGCACTCATCAGGAAGTTGACGAGCAATTTGGCTGCTTCCATGTTAGGTGCACCTTTAATAACGGCACAACTAAAAGCGGAAGCGGAAGCACCTTGTTCTGGGTAAACCATTTTGATGTTGGTGGCGCCAGATTTGAGCAAGGTAGAAGCGCCGTCTTCATAGGATAGACCTACAACGTATTCACCAGAAAGTACGTTTCTAAAGGCTACTGAGGAAGATGTAGAAATGACCATACCATTCTTCAACATTCCCTCCATTAACTCCCAAGCTTCCTCACTGTCATTACCATAAGCTGCGAAAATGTTGCAGATGTGGTTCCAAGCAGAAGAGGAGGAGTTTGGATCTGGCATTACGATTCTGCCCTTTAATCTTGGGTCAAGCAAATCTTGATAACCAGTAATGTTCATACCAAGCTCAGCTTCGAGATCTGTGTTCACACAGAAGACGATTGTGGATAGATGGCTGAGGTTATAAAAGCCGTTAGGAGACTTGTAAGATGGTAAGATCTCATCTTCATGATCAGACAACCAGTGTTCAAAAAGATCTTCGTAGATATATCCGTCACTATTACTTAAGCCACCCCACATTACGTCACCTTGGGGGTTGTTTTTTTCAGCCCGAATCCGAGCAGTTAGTTCACCGGCAGAACCGTTAACAATCTCAATACGAATGTTCGGATACTTTTGGTTGAACAATCTCACCAAGTTGTTTAGATCATTATCGGTCATACTGGAGTACAGAACTAGATCGCTTTTGAAATCCGAGGATCCTAGTGCGATCGAAGGCACAACTAACGACAGGGACATGACTAGTGCGAGCAACAAAAACAAACGTTTCTTCATCTTTACATCTCCTTTGGTAAATTTTTATTTCTACAGCTCTAAGGGCTGTAAAAATCGGAACCTAGATCTTGACATCCTCCGTTTTGCTAACTGCGAGGTAAATGATGATCGAAATGGCTGTGACGACCGTGGTTATAGCTGCAAATGCTGCTGCCAAACCGTCGTTGCCTCGAGAAATTGCAACATAGGTTGACATGGTCAACGTAATCGTTCTGTTGTTGTAAAGAATAATGGCACTAGAAAGTTCTGTGACAATGGTAATCCAGCTTAGGATAGCCCCAGAAACAATACCGTTTCGCATCATAGGCACTGTAATTTTGGCAAATGTCTTTGGCTTAGAAGTCCCAAGACTGGTGGCCGCCTCTTCAACATTCATGGGAATCAGCTGAAGTGTTGCCGTTGCAGACCTAATCGTATAGGGCATCCTTCTGATCACCCAGGCAATCATCAAAATGGTAGCGGTACCTGTCAAAGCGAAAGGTCGATTACTAAAGGCAATAACTAGCGCAATACCGATAACCGAACCTGGCATGATGTAAGGAACCATAGAAAGGGTATCAATGGTATTGTTCAACACGCTAGAACGTCGCACCACCAGATAGGCAATGAGCACCGCCAAGACTACAATTACGGCCAAAGATCCTATACCTAAAACCAAAGTGTTATTGATCGATCTACTTAAGAGACGACTTGCCGCCATACGATAGTTGTTAAACGAATAACCAGGCAAGAATACCGCCCCATCAGAATTACGGAAGGACAAGTACACGATATATGCCTGTGGTAAGAACGCGATGCCTACCAATGCATAAGAATAAAGATGCATCAAGAAACCGCCGATACCCTTAGGCTTTTTCTTTTGCACTGGGTTCATGGCACTAATGGAGAAATCGTATCTGCTTGTTGCCCATTTTTGAAGCAAGAATACAGCAGATGTCAAAACTACCGCGATTACGCTGATCGCCGCTGCGAAACGATAGTCTTGTCCATGGTCCCCCAAGTACTGGTTGTAAATCTCTACAGGAAAGGTTCGATAACCCTCACCGATTAAGAGGGGAGTTCCAAAGTCAGCGAACGCTCTCATAAAGACTACCAAAGAAGCAGCTAAGATTGTAGGCATGGACAGCTGAAGAATCACTCGGAAGAATCTTTTCACGCCAACTGTACCCATATTTGCAGATGCTTCTAGTAACGAGTTATCGATGTCTTTAAAAGCACCATTCATGTAAATAAAGACCAGGGGAAACAGCTTCAAAGACTGCACGAATAAGATACCGCCAAAGCCATAAATGCTACCAATATTAATGTTGAGATAATTGGCGAAAAACTTGGTGATAACCCCGGCCCGGCCCAGTAATAACACCCAGGAATAGGCACCAATAAAGGGCGCTGACATGGCACACAACAGGCTCAGAACAAATAGGAACTTGGCACCCTTGAGCTGATAAAAAGAATAAAAGTAGGATATGGGAATACCTAAAACCAGTGTTACAAGGGTAATTGCTGTGGACACTTTGAGACTGTTTATAATGGTGCTGCTGTAATAACGATACTCAAAGAAACGCTTAAAATACTCCAAAGTGAATTTGCCCTGGGGATCCAATACTGACTGTCGCAGCAGGCCCCACAGTGGGTAAAGCAAAAACAGGACAAACAATCCTAGTATAGTTAAGGACAGAACGGTCCAGATGTCAAATCTCCGTTTAGCTCCCATGATTTACTCTCCTCCTTTCAGACAATTATCCAACTGCAAGACGTTTTTTCGCTGTGGACTTACTTGAATTTACTGCGTCATTCTGGACTCCTTCAAGGATGTTCGTTAATCCATCGGCAGTGAATAAGTTCACCTTCTCAGTGTTAATTGTCAAGGAGACTTCTGTTCCACGTTCAATAATGCTGTCAATTGTGGACTCATGGATCGATTCCATCTGGATGCCACTCTTGAGGTGCATAAAGTAATGGGTGTTCAAGCCCAAGAATACGCTATCATCAATGGTTGCTTTAAAGCCCTCACCGCCGTTGCGACTAATGGATAGCTCTTCAGGCCTAATGGAAATCATGATTTTCTGAGGAGTTCTGTACTCTTCCTTCACATTAGGAACAGCCGCTTCATAGTTCTCCAATTTGAGGTGAGGTACTCCCCCCTTCATTATAAGTTCACCTTCAACCACATTGCTGCGTCCGATAAAGGTAGCCACAAAAATGTTGGCGGGACGTTGATAGATATTCTTAGGAGTTCCAATATGCTGAATGACTCCCTTGTTCATAACTGCAATGCGATCAGAAACCGCCATGGCTTCCTCTTGATCATGGGTAACGTAGATTGTAGTGATACCAATCGTTTGCTGAATGTTCTTGATGACACTCCGCATTTCGACACGCAATTTAGCGTCTAGATTAGAGAGGGGCTCGTCCATCAAAAGTACATCTGGTTCAATACACAATGCACGAGCTAGAGCTACCCGTTGCTGTTGCCCACCTGAGAGATTGTTAGGCATACGTTCCGCTAGTTCGTCAATTTGCATCAATTTTAGGAACTTCTCTGCCCTTTCACGAATCTCAGTTTTGGACAATTTTTGATTTGTTAAGCCAAACTCCACGTTCTTACGAACAGTCATATGTGGAAAAATGGCATAGTTTTGGAATACCATTCCAATATTTCTTTTTGCGGGATTCAGGTTATTGATTAAGCGATCATCGAAATAGAACTCACCGCCATCGATAGTATTAAACCCGGCAATCATCCTTAGTAAGGTGGTCTTACCACAACCGGATGGTCCTAAAAGGGTAAAGAACTCTCCTTTGTTAACATCGACGCTTAGATCAGGAATGATCACATTTTCCCCAAACTTCTTGAATGCATTTCTCACCGTAATAGCGACACTCATAACACTCACTCCTTATCCCATCATGTGAAACCGCTTCCATTCACAACTATTACATCTTCACATTACCAAAACGCAATATTTACATATTCTCCGCCCTTACATATCTTCCTTTCTCCCGCGTTTTCCATAACCTGGAATCACTCCAGGCTGGCGACCAGCTTTCTAGCAAACTGCTGCAGAAGTCCCATATCCCAGAGCAACTGTAAGACAGTATAACGATTCCTGATCTCCTTAGCGTACAAGAGAGCGTCATGAACCAACAGTTGTTCGAACTCGACGTCAGCTGGGTATACAGGAGCGTGCACAGATTCTAACAGTTGCCTTACGCAATCTGGAGTTGGAACCAGCTCTAGAGCCTGTCTAATCTCGCCCCAATTGGTCACAATCGATTCTAATCTCTTCTGGTGACGCTCTGGATCGTTCTTACCCGCCTTTTCCTCGAGGCTGATAATCTCTGCTGCCCCATGGGAGAATACTCTTTCCACAGCGGCTGTCCAAGTCTCTAGCGACGGAGTTTGCACATCTTGTAGCGCTTGAAGATTTACCTCTGTTGTACGTAAATAATCATACAACTGAGAGACTAACATGAACGCAATACCCACCTTGGTGCCATGGAATATGGGTTCCTTGCCTTCCCAGAGCATGCGCATTTCCCAGAAATGAGCGATGTGATGCTCACTACCTGAGGCAGGCCTAGAGTTGCCCACATAACTAATGGCCACACCTGATAATAGCAGTGCTTTCATCAGCTCTTCAATGGCATCCCGATCGCCATTGGCTATCCCGGCCCTAAGCTCTACTGTCTTTTCCAGAGATCGCCGCGTGAGATCGGCCACCCGCGAGCAGTAGTATTCGTCGTTAATAATGGCCGAGAGCTTCCAGTCAGCTAGGCAGCTATACTTGCCAACAACATCGCCGAAGCCGGCTGCGATCATCTCCCTGGGAGCCTCTGCAAGAATATCTAGATCCGCGATAATTGCGGTCGGTGCCTGACACTCAAAGGTTGTCTTCAAATTGTTCTTGATTAGGGGAGCAACTGAAGAGGCATAGCCGTCCATGGACGGAGCGGTAGCGACTATGTAATACTGCATTCCCAGTTGATAGCTGAGGAACCGGCACACGTCATTGATTGTACCAGCGCCTACTCCAATGATCAAGTCGCAAGTGGGATCATAGTTCATCAATAGACGACCGATAGCTGCTTCATCAGGGACTAGCTTACTATCAGCAAAGACAAATGACGAATGTGGAATTTCAGCAACAATCAGGTTTTTCAGTACCGTAGCTCCAGCAATCGCCTGTGTGTTGCGATCAGAGACAACGAAGGGCTTTTTATATCCGCCATCCTTAACAATGACCGCCACCTTTTCCACTGCACCTTTGCTAATTTCCAATGTGCGGATTCCTGCAAAGTGCGTCTTTCCGCACTCGCAAGCAATGGGCTTGTTAAGAAAAGTTACTACATCTAGTTTTCCGTTTTGCATTTATAGACCTCTTTTCATCCCACTTTAAGCATTTATTTTGCTTTGGCACTGTTGTTATTATAAAGTAAACAGCTTGTTCTTAGAAAGACATTGTGATAAGATTGGACAAAGTGCACGAGTAGGTACGCATTTGAGCAGCATCGAGCACAAACACGCAAGAGAAGGAGAAATCCACAGTGTTAAGTTTGGAGAGGATTGATCTCATCAGGGATGAGTTGCAGAAAAAAAAGGTGGTCTACGTCAACCACCTGGCGGACAAGTATTTCGTTAGCCGTTCTACAATCCGACGTGACCTAGCCGAGCTAGAAAAAAAAGGACTGGTTCGCCGTACCTATGGAGGAGCAAAGCTAGTCGAACATCCAAGTAATGAGATACCCTATTTTATTCGCAAAGAGAAAAACCGTTCTGCTAAAGAAATAATGGCTGAACTGGCTGCAGATTTAGTGACTGATAATCAATTCATCTCTTTGGACACAACTACGACAGTTTCCTTTTTACCCCATTATTTGCAGGAAAAGGAGAACCTGAAAATCCTGACCAATAGTCCACAAATAGCGTTAGATTGTCTTGATCAACTCCATTCGGCCAAGGTCTTTTGTACCGGCGGATGGATGAGTTCGTTCGCTCGCGGTTTCATCGGTGAAACTGCTCGTCTACGCATATCTGAATATCTCACAGATATCGTCTTCTTTTCGGCCCGTTCGATTTCACTTGAACATGGAGTGACGGATGTTAACGAAGAAGATGCGTACCTTAAGCAAGAGATGATCAAGAAAAGTCGTAAGGCGGTTTTTCTGTGTGACCACACGAAGTTTGATCAAACATCCTATCGCTTAGTTTGCCCACTTGAGGATTTTGACTATCTGGTCACGGACAAGCGTCCTGACAGCCTCTGGTTGTCTCGACTTGAATCTGCAGGTGTGGAAGTGATTTTTCCAGAGTGAGTTAGGTCTTTGTCCGATCTGCATCTATGCCAGGAACCAGGTGACAAGCCACCATATGACCTCCACCCGAATCTACAAGGTCGATCTCTTTGACGCTACAGATGTCCATCACTTTTGGACATCTGGTATGAAAACGGCAACCCCGGGGCGGGTTTATGGGACTTGGTACATCACCTTTAAGGAGGATCCGCTCCTTCTTAATGGTTGGATCCGCCTCGGGGATCGCTGAAAGAAGTGCCTGAGTATAAGGGTGTTTTGGATTACGGTACAGTGCGTCTTTATCTGCTATCTCCACGATTTTTCCCAGATACATTACCGCCACACGATCCGAAATATGTTTTACAACACTTAAATCATGGGCAATAAAGAGATAAGTAAGATCAAACTCCCTTTGCAGGTCTTCTAGCAGATTGATCACTTGAGCCTGAATAGATACATCTAAAGCGGAAACCGGTTCGTCGCAAACTATAAATCTTGGACTCACCGCCAGTGCCCTAGCAATACCCACCCTCTGTCTCTGGCCACCCGAGAATTCATGGGGAAAACGTCTAGCGTGAAACGCACTTAAGCCCACCACTTCAAGCAACTCCCGTACCCGTTTCTCCTTTGCCGCACCTTTGGCCAACCCGTGAATATCCAGCGGTTCTCCGATGATGTCCCCAACCGTCATACGGGGGTTGAGTGACCCATAAGGATCCTGGAAAATTATCTGCATATCCTTGCGCACTTCTCGCAGTTCATCCTTGGCCATGGCGGTAATATCTTGGCCAGCAAAGATCACCTGACCTGAAGTTGGCTCGAGAAGACGGATAATCACCCTACCTGTCGTCGTCTTGCCAGAACCACTCTCACCTACCAAACCTAGTGTTTCGCCTTGGCGTATCTCGAAACTGATGTCGTCCACAGCCTGAACAGCACCTACTTGCTTGGCAACAATCACCCCTTGACGGATGGGAAAGTGTTTGACCAGCTTCTTTACTTCAAGCAAGATCTCTTCGCCCACTTCTTTAACCATCGCCTTACCTCCCCCGTTGATCCACATCTGCCGATGCGTTGTAATCCACAACTTTCCAACAAGCTACAGAATGGTCCTGGTCCACAATAAAGGATGGTGGACGTATTTCGGTACACAAGATTTCCGCAAAAGGACAGCGGGGATGAAATCCACAAGCTTTCGGAAACTCTCCGGGAATGGGTACTGATCCTGGAATCGCCTGTAGCCTGGATCCATCTCCATCAAGCCGCGGAATCGAGGCGAGGAGACCTATGGTGTAAGGATGTCGAGGGTTTTTGAAAATAGCATTAGTAGTGGCAGCCTCCACGATTTTCCCTGTATACATTACCGCAACTTTTTCCACCAGTTCTGCAATAACTCCCAGGTCGTGAGTTATCATCATTATGGCAGTACCTAAGTTCTCCCGAAGTTCCCGCATTAAATCTAGAATTTGGGCCTGGATTGTCACATCCAGGGCAGTTGTGGGCTCGTCGGCAATTAAAAGTTTGGGATTGCAGGATAAGGCCATGGCAATCATCACCCGTTGGCGCATACCCCCACTCATTTGATGGGGATAATCGTCAACTCGCTGCTCTGGTGAGGGAATTCCCACTAAACGTAGCATTTCAATTGCTCGCTCGCGGGCTGTGGACTTATCTAGACGTTGGTGCAGGGTAATGGCCTCAGCTATTTGATTTCCCACTGTAAAAACCGGATTGAGCGAAGTCATGGGTTCCTGGAAGATCATAGAAATCTCATTGCCACGAATGCCGCGCATTTCTGCTTCAGATAACTCCAACAGGTTTTTGCCTTCAAACTCAATCACACCATCTTCAATTTTGCCTGGCGGCTGGGGGACTAAGCCCATGATGGAAAGGGAGGTCACACTCTTGCCACAGCCCGATTCACCAACGATGCCAAGGGTGCCTCCTTTGTCCAGATCAAAGCTAATCCCATCAACAGCGGGAATCACTCCATCATCAGTATAGAAATAGGTTTTTAGGTTTCTCACAGATAGCAATTTTTCTGCCATAAGCTATCTCCCCAGTCTACTTTTACCTACCCATTTGCCAATTTGTCTAGCGATTTTTGTGCTTGACGATGTAATCCGCTGTTCTAGCAGCAATAGCCATCACAGTTTCGGTTGGATTAGCACCACCAGATGTAACAAAGACGCTGGCATCGCAAATAAAGAGATTAGGAATACCGTGACTTTGGCAATAGCCATTGACCACCGATTCGTTGGGGTTATTCCCCATGCGACATCCGCCCATTAAGTGGGCGGTATCGGGTACCACGAAAGCCCTTTTACCCCCTGCTGCCTCCAGGATCTCATTACATTTTTCGATTCCGTGCTCAATCAATTTCAGGTCATTTTCTCCATAACTGAAGTTAACCTGAGCTCTAGGGATCCCATACTCATCCTTTTCATCGCTCAGCGAAACGCAGTTCGTGATTTCTGGTAAAACTTCACCTACCACAGTGATGCGGGCATAATTGTTCCATTCCAACATGATTTCGCGGAGTTGTTTCCCCCAGATTCCTGCGTTGGTGGCAGCCTTACTAGCCATACCCACGGGTCTACTACCATGTGCATTTAAAGAATATCCGCGTACAAAACTTCTCTTAACATCTGTCTCATAGAATTCTTGACTGACAGCAAGAACCGGAGTCCCCTTATAGAGTCGGATCTCCTCCTCGAACTTCCCGTAAACATCATGACCACTATGGGGCATAATGTACTTGCCTACTAAACCGCTACTATTGGCCAGGCCCTGGGGAAATTGAGGACAAGCGGAGTTTAAGAGCAGCCGGGCAGTCTCTACCACAAAGGCCGACACAATCACTATTTTTGCTTTTTGCTCATAAGTTTGACCATCATGATTAAACTCCACACCCGTCACTCTGCCCTGCTTATCGACTAGAACTCTAGTTACCATTGAGTCACTCAAGACCTCCGCACCCTTTGAGATCGCGCCTGGAATGTGCTGGATGAGAGTGGAAAACTTGGCATTTGGTAAGCAACCTTGATTGCAAAAACCCCGATTGATGCAGGGGGGTCTCCCATCATAGGGTGCAGACAGAATAGCTAAGGGTGCTACTGTACTTCGAATACCCAAAGCTTCACAACCCTTGCGGAAGATCTGGGCATTACCACTGATGGGATCACGCATGGGATAAGGATAGGGGCCATTAAATGCCCCCCAAGGAAATTCCTTAGGCCCACTCACTTTAATCTCCTGTTCGATTTTTGCATAATAAGGGGCCAAGTCTTCATAGCTAATGGGCCAATCTGCAGCGACTCCGTCTAGGGTGCGCACCCTAAAGTCACTTTCATGGAAACGGTAAAACACTCCGGTAAAATGGACTGTGCCTCCACCTACCCCACGACCTGAGTTATTGGAACCAAATTGCAGTGCATTTTGACCGGTAGATAAGCGCGTATCATTCCAGGCAAGGGTGCGCGAGTGCAACTCATCACTGGCAAAGTCTGCTTGTGGGTCCCAGAAGGGACCTGCCTCAATACCCACAACATCTAGACCTGCACTTGCTAACTTATTCAGTAACACTCCTCCAGCAGCACCCAAACCCACGATAACAACATCCACTTCTTGCTGAGCAAACTTTCGGTTTTGCAGATGAGGATAACGTTCCTGATCATAGTGATCACAATTACGACGCGTCGACTCACGGTTTTCCATTACTCTTTCCCCCAGCTCAAGTTGTGTCAGATCTTCTGGGCTCCCAGGGGTCAGTGAGCCCAAGTTCAACGCGGACGTACCCCCGGGGATAAGCTGGCCCGCCATAGCCAATCTCTGACCACACCCACGGGTGAGAATAATAGGCTTCTACCATCAATCCCAGCAATTTTTGAAAGAGTTCCTTTTGCTTAGTTTGATCCCAATCGGCATTCGGTTCTAACTCACCATGCTGTAGTGCATTGATGAGTTCATACTGTTGACGTATGTTTAGGTTCAAAAACGCTTTCAGAAACTTGCCCTTAGCCCATAATTCCAGAGCTTGGAGCCCTTCTAAGATCAAGGTTTTTTGGGGCGGAACATTCGGCTTGCGTTGCGCCTCCCCTTGCGGTTTTCCTAACTCGCTATCTAGATGCGCTGCAATCCAAGTGAGGATTTCATCACGCTCTTCATAAACCAGGTGGCCAGCAACCGCTTTGATCATCTGCTGTTCCCATTCGCTCAGCAATTTAAACTGAAAAGGACCCAAGCGCTTGTTCACAATCATCCTTGTGTGGACATCCCACTCATCTTGTAGGGCCAAAACATCATAATCGGGGTAAAAACCAGCATTCTTCATTGGAAACCCCCACTCCAATACGTTGCTAAGAGTCCCAGCAAGCTCATGGCCAAGATGGTCAGGGGAAGTGCCACGGGTGGACCCACCAAAAAATTCTGTAGCCTGTAACCATCTACCCTCTCGCCCACGCCTTTGAAGTGACGGTAAAAACCATATAATCCACCAAGGATGTCAGCTATGCAGAGGACAATGAAGGTAGATCTAATCCACCCCATGTTCCAGATACTCAATAGTAATGCGTTAAGGGCGATAATCGGTAATACAATCACTGGAACCCATTGGGACCAGATTCTAAAGTTCTGCCGATAATGAAACAGCGTGACCTGAACAAAGATCAATAGAAAGCCAAAACAGGTAAACAGAATAACTACCCGTTCAAAGGGCCACCCTTGCCAACCCATTCGTTATCACCCTCGTTCTCTAGCGGTTAGTCTCATTTAGTTTTGCCCTCTTTTGAAAGAAAAAACCCCGTAGTGGAGTTTTTGCACCGCCACTACAGGGTCTAGTTATAAGGTTTGGTACTACTTAATCGAATCTAACATATGTTGTCCCAGTTCGTAGGTGAAGCGAAGGGTCCGCTCGTGCAGTTCATGGGGTAATCCATTGGTGAAGTTGTGAATTTCGAACGTAAAGTCGCCCTCATACTCAATGTCTTTTAGAGCTTGCATAATGGGGTCCCACTGAATAAGACCAAAATAAGGTGCAATGTGATCATCGTATTCGCTGCGATTGTCATTGATATGCAAAGCTTTTAAGCGCTTACCAAGCTTTCTTAGCGCACCGGCTTGATCGATCTTCATCAAATTCGCATGACCAGTATCCCAGCAAATGCCAAAGGTAGAGCTGTCGTTGAGCGTGTCGTACAGTTCCACTAGTTCCTCAACCGAACAACAATAACGGCGCACTTCTCGACCATCGAACATATTTTCCAAACAAATACCCACATTATACTTGCTAGCTAGTTCCCCATACTTCTTGTACGATTCTAAGTTAACTTGGAAAGATTTTTTATGCGAGTACCACACATCATCCTTAACAGTGACAGGATGAATAACAAGCCACTTAACCCCTAAGATGCCAGCACCAATAATCGATCTACGAATCAGCTCGTCATCCCACTCCGCAATTCCTTGAGAGTTAAAGTGGGCGTGGCCCTGCATCCATTCAACTCCGAGACTGTCCGCCAACTCCTTGATTTCCCTTACCCAACTCTCCCAGTCAGGCTGTGTCATGGGGAGAGAACCGCGAGAATAGCTGGCGAAGTTCATATCTAAGACCTTATATCCGGCCTTGGCACATGCTTCGATACTTTCTTGACAGGTGTATACCAATTCCTTACTCCATTGAACTCTTTCATGAATACATGTCGATGTCGATAGTCGCATTTTTTGCCCTCCAAACAAATCGAATTACAACTGGTCAAGGGACTCACAAGGTCTGAAAGATGAAACGTTGAATGGCTTGAGCAACCCCGTCTTCCTCGTTAGAAGTGGTTGTCGCATCGGCAACAGCCTTTACTTGGTCAGCTGCGTTGCCCATAGCAACTCCCAAACCCACGGTCTGTAACATCTCTAGATCATTGTGACCATCCCCAATGGCCATCACTGCTTTCAAATCAATTTGCAGACACTCACAAACCTTTTTTATACCTGATGCCTTGCTTACTCCCAAGGCAGAGATCTCAATGTTCAATGGATCAGCATAGGTTACCGAAAAAGTGCCCCAACTATCCACTTCGTTCCGCATCGTTTCAATTAGACCCGCATCAAGGGAACGCATGCCGAACTTGAGCCAATCTCTCTCAAACATGGACTCAGTCCAGTTAGGACCAAGGGTGTGACTTTCCACACTATAACCCCAAAAGTTGACCTGGTTATCGCGGGCGAACTTTACTAACTTGTGTACTCCAGCTCTGGAGAGAAAGTGACGCTCCAGCAATTCTTCATGGGATTTCCACACTTCGGCGCCGTTGACAAGCACCATAGGCGAAGAATCAAGACCTAACTCTCTCCGGTAGTTCTCAGAAGTTTGCACTCCCCTACCAGTTGCGAACATTACTATTACTCCTGCCTCGGTAGCCTTGCGGATCCAATGCCTGTTCGTTTCACTAATTCGTTTGTCGTTCGTAAGTAAAGTCTGATCCAAATCCAGTGCTAGGAGTTGAATCTTTGACTGTACGGCACTATCCATTGCAAATACCATGCTCCTCCAAGGCCTTCACGAATCTTCGGGTTATATCCCTAGGCCGTGTGATGGCGGTTCCAGCCACAACTGCCCATGCCCCAAGTTCAAAGGCTTTTACCACTTGTTCGGGGTACCAAAAACCGCCTTCAGCAATTACAGGTACACCTAAGGTCAGCATTTCTTTAATTAAACCGAAATTGGGTTCAATACCAATACTGTTTTCCTGAAAACCAAAGGTGGGAGCTAAGGCATCGACCCCAATGCCTACAGCCATCTGGGCGTCTGAAAAACTACCGCAATCAGCCATAACCGGAACCCCTAGTTCTTGGCGAATCCGCGGTAGAAGCTCCGCGAGTGGTTCTCCAAAAGGACGTTCTGCCCGAACATCAACTGCAACGATATCGGCGCCTGCTTTGACTAAAGCCTGTGCTTTCTCAAACGATGGAGTAATGGTCATCGCCCCATGCCCGTTCACTACCTTTTGAATCCCAATCACAGGCAAACCGGTAATTTTTTTAATCACATCGACCTCTTGTACCCCATTTGTCCTAATACCCACCGCCCCACCCAAAGCCGCGGAGCGAGCCATTGCTGCCATAAACATGGGACCATGGAGTGGCTCGTCCTCCAGGGCTTGGCAGGATACTATAAGCCCACCCTTTATGCGGTGTAATACATCCACAACATCCTTCCTTCCCTAATACAACTTATCTAAAACTGCTTCTGCTGTTAACTCTGTATAAGTGCGTCCTTTGGATCCTAAACGCATGGCAACACCTGTATAAAGCAAATCAAGAATGTGCAGTTGGGCGATCTTCGAACGCAAAGATCCACTACCCAACGGCGTTTCCACCGAAGCTGTGATCAACTTAATGTCAGCTTCATTAGCTAACGGTGATCGGGCGTAGGCAGTGACACAAATAGTAGTGGCTCCCCGTTCCTTCGCCTTGTTCACCACTTGTACCACGTCTTTGGTACTACCGCTAAAGGATATGCCCATTACAACATCACGTTCATCTAAAACAGCGGCTGACATCATCTGAATATGAGAATCCGCCACTGCATCACAAAGCAGGCCCAGACGCAAGAACCGGTATTTGGCATCCAACGCTGTTAGACCAGATGGTCCCACCCCGTAAAACTGGATCCGTCGGGCCTGAACCAACGCTGAGATTGCCCGATCTAGTTCCTGAAGATCCAACATTTTCATCGTGTCTTCCAGGGCATTTCTACTTGCATATCCCACTTTCTTGGCCATAGTGCTGAGCGAATCATCAGCGGTAACTCCCTCCGAAAGATCTTCGGAAGGCTCTACCAAATCTCTAGCCAGAACCAACTTCAGTTCCTGGTACCCACGAAACCCAGCATTCTGACAAAAGCGGATTACTGTGGCATCTCCAACTCCCACCGCTTCCGCGAGTTGCGTGACTGACATGTAAATAACCTGTTTATAGTTATCAAATATGAAGTCCGCAACTCTGCGCTCTGCCGGAGCCAAGGTACTGTATACTGATCGTATTCTAACTAGACCGCCTCGAAGCTCGCGACCATATTCTTCCAAAGGCATCATGCTCAAGCCCCCCTAGACAATTCAGACACATATTTAACTCCAGTTTAATTTTTTCTGCGTCAAAATGTGTTTACCTGCCTTGTTCTTCACTTAACCCTTCACTGCACTGGAATAGGCACCTTGAATGAAGTACCTTTGGAAAGTCACAAAAATGCCCATCACAGGAATTAAAGCGATAATTGTTCCGGCTGCCACCAAACGGGTATTGGTCACAAAGGCCCCGCGTAGATTGTAAAGTCCCACCGTCAATGGATACATGTTGGGATCGGTGAAGACCAACAATGGCCAGAGAAATGCGTTCCAAGAGTTGATAAACCGAAGGATAGAAAACGTGGCTAAATTGGGTTTCACCATCGGAAGCATGATGTATCTCCACATCTGCCAGGTACTTGCTCCATCAAGGAAAGCAGAGTCTTCAATCTCCTTTGGAATAGCGATAAACGCTTGGCGCATCAGGAAGATACCAAAAGCCCCTGCAGCGCTTGGCAGGATAACACCAAGACGTGACCCCAAGAGACCTAACTTCGTCAAAATGATATAAATCGGAATCATGGTGACGTCTCCCGGGATCATCATCGTCGCCATAATAATCATGAAAATGAAATTCTTACCCTTAAAATCCATCCGAGCTAAGGGGAAAGCCGCCAACGAACAAAAAATCAATGGCAAACCCACCTGGAAAACTGCCAACACTACGCTGTTGAAGAAATAACGCGGAATAGGTAATGTAGTCCAAACTACTTTATAGGCGTTTAGCGTTGGATTCTTCGGAACAAGCTGCGGTGGAAAAGAGTACAAAGCCTCGTTCGGGCCTTTTAAAGATGTGGATAAGGTCCATATAAACGGTATTACGGTGAAGCAGGCCAACAAAGTTAAGCAAAAATAAACGCCAATCTTGTTCGCAAGCTTTCTGCGGCTTATCCTATTTTCTGTGGCCATAATATTCCCCCTACTCTCTGTCCAAAGCCGTTCTATTGATAATAGTCAGAACCAAGATTACTGCAAAGAGCAAGAATGAAATTGCACTAGCATAACCCATCTGTAAGTTCTCAAAGGCTTCTTCAAACACTAAATAAACTACTGTCTTTGACGCTCCAATTGGTCCTCCACCAGTCATGGTCATCATCAGTGTAAACTCTTTCAACGCGGCCATGGTGGAAATCACTGTCGTAAAGAAAATGACTGGCCTGAGCAGTGGAAAAGTGATATAAATATGTTTCTTCCAGCTCGTGGCTCCGTCAAGTTCGGCAGCTTCATAGACGTCTAAAGAAATGTTCTGCATTCCGGCTAAGTAAAAAAGCATGTAATAGCCAAGCCCTTGCCAAATAGTCACTAACGCTAAGCTTGGCATCACGCTTGTTCTTCTAGTTAACCAGTTGACTGGACCCAGTCCCACAAGTCCAAGCAAGTAGTTGAGAATTCCATTGCTTTGAAACATCCACCCCCAAATCAGGGCCGTGATCACAACCGATACCAATACCGGAAAATAGAAAACCAGACGGTAGAGCTTCACCCCTTTCCACTCGCGATTAACAAGGGCCGCGACGAATACGGGAAGTGTCACCAGTGCTGGGGTAACAAGTAGCCAGTAGTGAATGGTGTTACGTAACACCTTCCAAAACTCGCCAGTTTGCAGAGTAGTGCGATAGTTGTCTAAACCGACCCATTTGGGCTGTTGGAATACATTATAGTTTGTAAAACTTAATCCCAAAGCCATAAAGCTTGGTATGATACTAAAAACGAGTATGATGATAAGAGCTGGCGCCATGAACAACCAGGCATGTGATCGCTTGTACATACTTTCCCCCCCAAAATCAGTCCATCTAGCTCAAAGGCTAGATGGACTGTCCTGTTATCAAGCAGGCTTTAGAGTAATTCGTTAATTAGACGCTCCGCATCTTGCAAAGCTTGGGCCGGATCCTTATCTTCCAACAAGACTCTCTTAATCTCATCGTTTACGATTCTGTTGATTCTGGTTACGTTTTCAACAGGTGCATAGAGGTCAGTGGAGTATTGCAGTTGCTGTGCAGCAATGTAGTGTCCGAGTTCAGCAGCGTCAGTTGAGTCTTTACCAGCAGTGAAGTACTCGTCATTGGCAGCTTCGATAACTGAAGGCAAGATAGCTGTTAGTTTACTGAAGGCCAATTGGTTTTCTGCGTTGGTAATGAACTTGGCAAATTCTACTGCAACATCTTGATGCTTGCTGGTGGAAGCTACAGCCACGTTCATTACGGCTACGTTTACTACTTGCTCAGAACCAAGAACGTCAAAGGCAGCACTGGACTTATGATAGACTTCTGGAGCCATATCTAAGACTTGTCTGAACAACTGAGGTCCAGTTACGAACCAGGCAATGCGCTCTTGTGCGTACCATTCAATACCTTTACCTTGACCTAGGAGCAACTCATCAGGAATTAGGCCTTCATCGTAGTACTTCTTGTAGTTCTTGAAAATCTCAAGTGCTTTAGGAGTGTTAATTGTGGCGGTTTTGCCATCTGGCGATACTAGATAAACACCTTCCTTGGGAAGTTGTAAATGGATGGAAGTAACGATGTTACCATAGACGCCCAACTTCTCTTTTAGCACACGGGACATTTCCCAAGATTCTTCTACGCTAGTTGGAGGTCCGTCGAATCCAGCCTTGGCCAAGAGGTCCTTGTTGTAAATCATCAAGGAGTTAGTAATATACCAGGGCAAAGCATAGGTTACTCCGTTTACTTCGCCAGCTTTCCAGATGCCTTCGAAGTAATGGTCTTTTACATCGGCGGCTGCGGTGTCCATGTCAACTAAAGCACCAAGGGCACCAAGTTTTTTCAAAAAGTTAGTATTTAAGTTGATAACATCAGGAAGTTGATTTGCGGCAGCAGCGGTGAGAGTTCTCTGTTCTGCTACAGCGTGAGGAATGTCTTGCCAGTTTACTTTTACGCCTGGGTTCTGCGCTTCAAATGCTTCAATTACGCCATTAATGTAGTCATCAAAGGTGGGGCTCAAAGACAATGTCCAAAAAGTGATTTCGGTAGCTTGTACACTGCCAGCGAAGGCAAGTGCTAACACAAACACCATGACCAATAATCTCGATTTTTTTCCTAACATGTTATTCCTCCTCGGGTATGTTCTTCAATATTCTAACTTTGGGAAAAAAGAACCTAGCCTCCTCTCACCACATTGAAATTTTATTCCCGTTAATTCCATAATACTCGCCTTAGAGTAAAATTCCTTCTTCGGAAATCAAAAATGAAAATTTATTCCCAAAATGGCAGGATTAGATTATGGGTGTGTTGTATTATCGCCCCTAGAAAGGAGAGAAAGTAAAATGCACAGTACAAATTCCATACGTTTACGTAGTCTCGTCGTTATTGCTCTTTTACTCTTCGTATCAGTTTTTGGGGAGGCCGTTTGGGCGAATGAAGAAGCAGAACTTACAATTCGTTACCTTGCCCTCCAACGGACTAATGGAGATGTGTCAGAAATTGCGTATGCTGGAGATGCCATTTTGATTTCCACCCCCCAAGGTAAACACATACTGGTGGATGCTGGCCGACCAGAAGTAGGTCCTCAAGTCCTAACCCGCCTGCAAGAACTAGGAGTAGAGTATTTAGACTATGCTATAGCCACCCATCCCCATGTAGATCACATCGGTGGTTTCCGAACAGTCTTACCTAACATTCCCGTGGGTCAGTTCTTCCAAATCGACCTGGTTTACGACTCTAGTCATTACAGAACTCTCCAGACCCTATTGGCTGAACAGGGAATTCCCAATACTACTATGGAAGAAGGCGACATCGTTGAAGTCGAACCTGGAGTAGTTTTGGAGTTTTTTAACCCACCTGCAGGAACAAGTCTAAGTAGCAATGAGGGACTTTCTACGGGAGGAGTAAATGACTTGTCCTTAGTATTCCGCCTAACTTATAAGGACTTTTCTGCATTGATTACCGGGGACATTTATCGAGCTCGAGAAGAATACTTGGTTGAGAAATTCGGAGATCGCCTACAATCAAGGTTCTACGATGCCCCACACCATGGACAGGACACAAGTAGTTCCAACGCCTTCATTAGAACTGTTCGCCCTGAAGTTTCTGTCTTTAGCATCGAACTATTAGGCTCTATTCTTAATTTCCTTAATCTGAGGGATCTGGGCTCTGAGGTTTATGTCACTGGACTCAATGGTGAAGTTCTAGTCCGTACGAATGGATCCGAGATTGTTGTTGAGGTTGAACGAGAAATCGACAGTCCCTTTTTACGCTAGTTTTCTTCGAAGGAGCGACGATCTTGGAACCTGCAGATAACCTTACTATTCGCTACCTATTCTTGAATATGGATCCGAATCTAAAGGAAACGCTTTCTTCCCAAGTTGGGCACCAGATCAAGGCTGGGGATGCCATCCTGTTTACTCTGCCCAATGGCGAGACCCTACTCGTGGATTCTGGGATGCCGCATACAGGAAGCATGTTACAGCAGCGCCTCGTCGAGCTAGGCGTAACCAAACTTGATTATGTCTTAGCCACCCACCCCCACTGGGATCATATTGGAGGTTTCTTAACCGTTTTTCCCAAGATTCCAGTAGAAATCTTTTATAGCAGCCCTGTGATTCATAGCGAGTCCGAGCACTATCAAGAGCTTGAGAAGATTCTTCAGGAGCAGCAAATAAAGGTTGCTAACCTTATCGAAGGGGATAGTTTGCAGCTAGGGGGAGTAAGCTTTGCTGTGTTAAATCCTCCTTCCACCCAAGTTCCCGCGGTAGGAGAGTCCGTGCAATTATCGGAAATCAACAACCTCTCCTTGGTGTTACGCCTAGATTACGGCCAATTTTCCATGCTCTTCACGGGAGACATCTATTGTGAACAGGAGGAGCTGTTGGTAGAAAAATATGGCACTGACCAGCTGCAAGTGGACATCCTGGATGTGCCTCACCACGGACGCAGTACGAGTTCCTCGCAAGCCTTTATCATTGCTGTCAATCCTAAGCTCGCAATTATTAGCCATGAGGATCCTAATCAGCCCCGTGAGGAAAGCTATCGAGAACTTGATATTCCGGTCTTTAGTACAGCGGAACATGGTGAAATCGTAATTCAAACAGACGGCAAAACCTGCTGCGTTAGAACTGAAAAGAAACAAAGCCCGTACTACCTTTAAGGTAATACGGGCTTCTACGTTATACAACAAGGAAGCCCAATCGGCAAAGGCTCCCTTGTTGTGTTTCCCGTATGGATAGTTGCTATAACCGGTAGGGTCTATCTTGAATTTTCCTTTTTAGCAACATCCCGCTATGTTTCGCTCGTCCCACTTCCAGTGCCCCCCTGCACCAGCTGGAAGCGGTTGTTTTCAGGTCTCCCCCCTTTCTCTAAAAAATTGTCTAAGTGCCGGCGTCAGAATACTCCTCAACCGTGGGGGTTAGTTTTAATTGAATTATACTACATTATATCCGATTTGTCAAATAATTCTCAGTTATTCGTTTACTGAAGGGAAAATTGTGGCTCTACCGAAGTTATTTTGAAAGAAAAAGGGGTGAGCCCATGATTTTGACGGTAACTGTAAATCCAGCCCTGGACAAAAACTATCTTGTTTCTGCTCTCTCTCTTTCCGGAATCAACCGAGTCAAAGAGATGTCCGTCCTTCCCGCTGGCAAGGGACTTAATGTCTCTAGGGTACTACATGCACTAGAAACGCCCACTCTGGCTACCGGTATTTTGGGAGGCTACACAGGCAAGCAAATTGAAGCTGCTCTAAGGCTAGTTGGGCTTCCTTATGATTTTGTCTGGACTCGCTCCGAGTCCCGTCTCAGTTTGCTGATTGTTGACGATGATGGAAAAGTCCATAGTGAGATAATTGAACCCGGTCCAAAATTGCCCGCAGGAATCTGGAAACGCCTAGCTACTAAAGTTAGCAAATTGGCATCCCAGTGCAGTTGGGTTGTCCTATCTGGTAGCCCCACTCCCGATGCAGAACCAGACCTCTATTACCATCTGATTAACCAGGTGTATGCTCTGGGCACCAAGGTAGTGTTAGATACCAGAGAACCTTGGCTACGCGAAGGAATAAAAGCCAAACCCGATCTGATCAAACCTAATTGGGAGGAGTTTCAGGAACTAGTCGGTCCTTGCTTCTCGACTGTACAAGCAGTACAAGAAGCACGCAAGTTAGTGGCTAAGGGCGTGGGAACGGTTGTCGTTTCTATGGGGGCTAAGGGTGCTTTTGCAGTAGATGAGCGTGACGCCTATATTGTGCAGGAGTTACCTGCTATTGACGTAGTAAGCCCTGTCGGGTGTGGCGACTCGTTGGTGGCTGGACTTTTAGCTAAGCTGCATGCTGGAGAGAGTTTTGCCGATGCATTCCGTTTTGGAGTTGCAGTGGCCACATCCAATGCTGCCCATTTAGGTGCTGGGTTGTTTGACTTACAGCAAGTGGAAGAACTGGCAAGTAAAATCGTAGTAGAGAAAAACAGTGTTTAGGAGGTATCCCATGTTTGCTGATTTGGTAAAGAAGACTCGGAGCTTCAGAAGATTTAAGCAGGAACCTGCCCCGACCATAACTGACTTAGAAAGCTTGGTAGGCCTCGCCCGTCTATCCCCCTCAGCATCCAACAAACAGCCACTGAAATATGTCTTCGTCAAGGGCCAAGACAAGCTACCTCAAGTATTTTCCTGCTTGAAATGGGCCGGCTATCTGCCCGATTGGGATGGACCTGCTGTGAATGAACAGCCCACCGCATACATAGTCTGTTTAACGGACAAAGAGCTCGGTGCTAACCCAAACATGGCCTATATTGACCTTGGTCTTGCGACCCAGAACATCATCTTAGGGGCCCAAACTATGGGTTATGGAGCCTGTTTGTTAGCTTCAGTAAATCGACGCCGTCTTCAAGAGATTCTGGACATTCCTGAGCATCTAGAAATCTCACTAGTGGTTGCGTTAGGAACCCCAGGCGAACAGGTTGTCTTGACTGATGTAGGTAACGACGGCGACATTCGCTATTGGCGAGATGAGGCGGGAGTACACTACGTGCCTAAACGCTCCCTGAAAGATATTATCTATAGAGTTTTCTGAGACAATTCAAGTGTTGCTGCCTTGACTTCCATTTGAGTCAACTCCTAGTTTTATGTGACTTTTCTCCTTGATCTTTAAGGTCGAAAAATAGAGTTCTTCTAAAGGGATCCACTCGTTTTCGAACCGCTCCCACATCGCAGCTCCATTGCGCCGCAGAATCCTCTGTCGCTGTACCTCAACGGGCACAGATAAAAATACCCGGAGGTCATAGTCCTCGACCAAGCTAGGGTGATGACTGTAGGAACCTTCTACAATGGTTAGGGCATGAGGAATGATCAAGGGAGAATCGGTAAAGGTGTTAGTTTGACAATCATAGATCCGATAGTTAAACGCTTCCCTTTCCCGCAGTCTTAATGTGACCTCTTCCTTAAACCGCTCATAATCTACATTGCCTCCAGGTTCTTGTAGACGCTGCGCAGTACGCTGCTCTGGGCGGAGAAAGAAGTGATCCATGGAGATTATTGGTGACCCGTAAACAGCCTGTAAAAGCCCAGCCAAGAAACTCTTTCCAGAACCACTACGTCCGTCAATCGCCACGATAATACACTCTTTTTCTCGCAGGAGCTTTTCTATCTGCTTAAAGACGGGAAAATACAGAGCAAAATCACTGCTTATTATGCGATAACTAGGAGCGTAATGTTTTTTATACTGTTCACTATGACTCACGGCGGGGTAACCAGAGTTCTTATACTCTTCTAAATAAGCA
>JAAZLQ010000046.1 GCA_012799255.1 Bacillota bacterium | reverse complement strand
GGATTAAACAACTAGATGACGGTTCAAATGCACGCCGCAAAGAATATGTCATCACAGAGCAGGGAAAGGCAATCTTTAGGCAAGAGCTAGAGCGTTTAGAAGAACTATTGCTCCATGCCAAACTAGTCCAGGGGAGTGAAGAGAAGTGAGAAAGCGCGTTTTTAAGTTCTACCTAAACTACGAAAAAGAAGAGGTATGGCTTAATCAAATGGCGTCATCTGGTTGGCAGTGCATAGACTATGTATTTGGACGCTACACCTTTGAAAAAGGGGAACCAGGCGAGTACATTTACCGCATCCAAATCCTAGATTCATTTCCTGGCAATCAAGAGAGTGCAGCATATCTTGAATTTTTGGCAGAAGCCGGTATCGAACACTTTGCCTCCCATGGTCGCTGGGTGTATCTTCGCAAAAAATCTAAAGACGGACCCTTCGAACTCTTCTCCGATAGGGAATCACGCATAGACCATTACAAAAAAATTATCATGATGTTGCTTCCGCTAACCTTACTAAACTTGTCTTTCGGTTTGGGACTGCTCGGTCATTTCATGCCAATTAACACGCTAAATTTAGTTGCGGCAGTCCTCTTAGCCACTCCCCTCATTAGCTACTACAGGCGAATTCTAGATCTAAGAAAAGAAGGCCACGTTCGAGAGTAGAGAATCAAAAAGCGACTAAAGCTAATCCGCCTTAGTCGCTTTTTTCACCCTTAATGGGCCTTTACTTCAGTCCAAATTCGATCATAGAGGCTTAAAGTCTGCCCCAAGTTCAAGAAAATCTCCGAATTCACCAAATCTTCCTCTTCCGGATAAATGCTCCGATCTTCACTTATCTCAGAGGGCAACATGGCTCGTGCGGATCCATTAGCAACTGCGTAACCAGTGTAATCCGCATTTCTAAAAGCAATTTCCGGATCATTCATGAAGTTAATGAACGCCATGGCTCCTTCAGGATTGTTCGCATTCTTCGGAACCGCCATAACATCAAACCAGAGATTGGTACCTTCTTCGGGGATGGCAAAGGCAAGATCGGGATTTTCCATTCTGGCCACTGTGGCTTCTCCCGACCACACTACCGCCAAGGCTGCCTCCCCAGAGATCATTTTATCCTGCCCCTCGTCCACAACATAAGCCAACACCAAGGGTTTCTGTTCCTTTAACAGTTTCCCCGCCTCTGCTAACTCAGCCTCATCTAATGTGTTGATACTATAACCAAGCTTTAACAGGGCAACCGCGATAGAATCCCGCTGGCTATCCAGCATTAAAATCTCCTTCTCATATTTCGGATTCCAGAGAATATCCCAGCTGTTCACCGGATCATCAACCATGGTGGTATTGTACAAAATACCCACCGTTCCCCAATAGTATGGTAGCGAGTATTCACTATTTGGATCATAATCTAGGCCTAAATGGCGCTCTTCAATGTGCTTGTAGTTTGGTATCTTAGTTAAATCGAGTTTTTGCACCATGTCCTCTTCGATCATGCGAGTCAACATATAATCAGAAGGAAATATAACATCATACGCACTTCCGCCTGATTTTATCTTCACGTACATGTCTTCGTTGGTGGCATAGGTATCATAGACTACTTTAATGTTTGTCTGCTTCTCAAACTCTGCCAAGATAGTTTCGTCAATGTAATCTCCCCAGTTGTACACATAAATAGTGGGCTTGTCCCTCGTACACGCACTTAATCCAACAGTGAGCAGCACTAATGCCACAAGAATTAGTACTTTGTAGTATCTGCCCATGTCATTCAACTCCTTCCAAGTATTTAATTGATGTTTCCCTTTGCGCCAGAAAAGGCCCGCCCCGTTTTATGAGCGAGCCCTTCCTTTGGAAAGGCGCATTTAGTGTGCTTTGACTTCAGTCCAGATCCTGTCGTACTCCTTCAGTTTATCACCAAGACTAACGAAAACTTCGGCATTGGCAATGTCTTCATCTTCAGGATATGCAGCCCGATCATTTTGGACCTCTTCAGGTAACATTGCTTTGGCTGCTAAATTGGGGGTTGCGTAACCGGTGTAATCCGCGTTGCGCATGGCTATTTCGGGACGATTGAGAAAATCCATAAACTTCATGGCACCTTCAAAGTTCTTTGCCCCTTTGGGAACTGCCATCACATCAAACCAGAGGTTAGTGCCTTCTTTCGGAATAGCGTAGGCCAAGTCTTCGTTTTCGGAAATGGCGTACATAGCTTCCCCAGACCAAGTGAGGGCTAACGCAGCCTCCCCTGAGACCATCTTATCCTTACCCTCATCAACGACATAGGCTAGAACCAAAGGTTTTTGCTCCTTCAGGAGCTGAGCAGCTTCAGCTAGTTCCTGTGGATCCAGCGTGTTTATGGAGTAGCCGAGCTTAAGCAAAGCAGCCCCAATCGAGTCCCGTTGACTGTCGAGCATCAGAATTTCCTTGGAGTACTTGGGGTCCCAGAGAATATCCCAACTGTCAACTTCTTCGTCCACCATCGTGGTGTTGTACAAAATACCCAGTGTTCCCCACATATAAGGGAGCGAGTACTCATTTTTGGGATCAAAGTCTGAACCCATTAGGCGTGGATCCAGATGAACATGGTTGGGAATCTTATCCAAGTCAATCTTAGCCAACATACCTTCGTTGATCATCCTAGTTAACATGTAGTCAGAAGGAAAAACTACATCGTAGGTACTGCCGCCGGACTTAATTTTCACGTACATATCCTCATTAGTTGAGAAAGTATCGTAAACAACCTTGATGCCTGTTTCTTTCTCAAAATCTTGGAGGATATCTTCATCAATATAATCTCCCCAATTGTACACATACAGCGTGGGCTTTTCTTGGCCGCACCCGGTCAGAACCAGGCTAAGCACCACCAAACCCAGGAGTAAAGGGACTAGCTTCCTTCTTGTGGCCACGCCTACCATTCCTTTCCTTTTTCTCTTCTCGCGCTTGCCGCACATTAATGATGACCAAAAGAACCAATACAAAGGTAAACATAATAGTCGAGAGGGCATTGATCTTGGGGTTAATTCCCCGTCTGGCCATGGAGTAAATTGTGATCGACAGGGTGGAAACTCCAGAACCTGTTGTAAAGAAGCTCACAACAAAATCATCAATGGACAGCGTAAATGCCAAAAGCATTCCGGTGATAATACCCGGCATAATTTCCGGAATAATCACCTTCCATAAAGCTTGAACAGGCGTGCAACCAAGATCCAGGGCAGCTTCATAGAGATGTTTATTGAGCTGACGCAGTTTGGGCAACACAGACAATATCACATAAGGAATGTTAAAAGTGATGTGTGCCAACAGTAAGGTCAGGTAACCAAACCGCACCCTGGTAAACACAAAGAGAATCATTAGCGAAATGGCTGTAACAATTTCAGGGTTCAACACAGGTAAATAGGTGACATTCATAATCAACCTTTTTTGAAGACCCCGCGAATTGTGGATGCCAATGGCGGCCATGGTACCGATGATGGTGGCAATTAGCGCAGAACTAACCCCTATGATCAACGTGGAATACAAAGAGCTCATAATCGTGCGATCCTGGAATAGTTCCACATACCATTTAAGGGTAAATCCTCCCCAGACACCTCTAGAACGGGCGTCGTTGAAGGAATAAACCATCAGTACCGCGATGGGAAGATAGAGAAATGCGAAGATGAGATAGATATAACCTCGCTTGAAAAACCTTACCATAACGCAACCTCCTTCTCTTCCCCTTCGAAAAAGGACATGATTGCCATACTAAGCAGAATCACAACAATCATTACAACAGAGATGGCAGAGCCGAACCCCCAATCTCCCACAACTAAGAATTGTTGCTCAATCAAGTTACCAATTAAGGTAAACTGTCCGCCTCCCAAGAGCCTGGAAATCACGAAAGTTGTCATTGCCGGCATAAACACCATGGTAATGCCAGAAACCACACCAGGAAGACTCAAGGGTAAGATCACCTTGGTAAACACCTTAAAGGGATTTGCGCCCAAATCACCGGCCGCTTCCACAACTCCCTTGTCGATCTTGCTTAAAACAGAATAGATGGGCAAAACCATAAAGGGTAAGAAGTTGTAAACCATACCTAGAACTACCGCTGAGTTGGTGTACAAGATATTGAGACGGGGCAAATTCAAATTTGTCAAAAGCGCATTAATAAACCCATTACGTTCCAAAATAGTCAGCCAGGCGTAGGTCCGCAAAAGAAAGTTCATCCACATTGGAACTACGAACAGTAACATGATCACACTCTTGCGTTCAAAGGCATTGCTAGCCATAATCATGGCAGCAGGATAGCCCAGAATCAGGCAAATCGCCGTACTAATCAGGGCAAGCCTGAGCGAACGACCCAGCACTCTCAGGTAAATGGGTTCAAAAAACCTCGCAAAATTATCTAAAGACCAGGTGACACCGGACTCAGTAGGAACTGTAAACGCGTAATACACTACTAAGAGCATCGGTACCACGATAAACAACACCATCCAGAATAGATACGGGATCATGGAATGGCGCTTCATTGCTCTCTCACCTTTTTCATAATGTGGATATCCATGGGTTCTAAGCCTAATCCCACTGTAGTTCCCACTGGTTCCATCAAAGTTGAGTGAACTAGCCAAGAAATTCCGTCGGAGGATTCAACGATCATTTCATAGTGAACTCCCAAAAAGTTCACCGAACGTACTTCCCCAACAAGTTTAGCATTCTCAGGGGGAATCAGTACGAGATCCTCTGGGCGAATCACAACATCCACTTGCTCATCTTTGGCAAACCCAAAGTCCACGCAGTCAAAACGGGCGCCACCGAAGTCAACCAAGTAGTCTTCTCGCATGATCCCATCCACAATATTGCTCTCACCAATGAAATCCGCCACAAAGGCATTCTTGGGCTCATTGTATATATCTACCGGTGTGCCAATTTGTTGGATTTTCCCATCTTTCATCACAACTACCGTATCAGACATCGAAAGGGCTTCTTCTTGATCGTGGGTGACAAAGACAAAGGTGATACCTAGGCTTTTTTGCATGTTCTTCAGTTCATGCTGCATCTCTCGGCGAAGCTTCAAATCTAAAGCCGCCAAGGGCTCATCCAAAAGTAACACTTCAGGCTCGTTCACCAAGGCCCGGGCAATAGCTACCCTTTGTTGTTGTCCACCACTTAAGGAGTTAACATCACGCTTCTCATACCCCTCAAGATTCACAAGGGCCAGCATTTTACTTACTTTATCCTTGATCTCTTGTTCTTTCAGCTTCTTAATTCTCAGGCCAAAGGCAATGTTTTCAAACACATTAAGATGGGAGAACAGGGCGTAGCGTTGAAACACAGTATTCACCCGACGCTTATAAGACGGAACATTACTGATATCTTTCCCTTCAAACATAATGCTTCCATCTGTCGGTTGTTCAAAACCACCGATTAATCGTAGCGTCGTTGTTTTACCACAACCACTGGGTCCTAAAAGGGTTACAAATTCATTTTTCCTGATATATAAATCGACGCCTGCCAGTGCCGCTGTTTCATCATAGAACTTGGAGACGCCTTTGAGTTCAACAATAATTTCGGACACCACAGTTCCCCCTTTCTAATAGTTAAAAGCTTGGCGGGGTTGAGACCCACAAAACAGTGGCCGGTTTTTTACCAGCGTTGGAAATAAAATGACCGGTTTGAGCCGGAAAATAGAACGCTTCACCGGAGCGAACCTTGACAATTTCCGAACCAAAATGCAGTTGAATCAGTCCCTTGATCACATAACCGAACTCTTCCCCATCATGAGGATCATCAAATGGAGTTCTTCCACCCGGTTCAAGATGGACAACTATTGGCTCCATGGCATTCTTTTGAGCATTGGGAACTAACCAATGGATTTCGCTTTGAAGCTCTGGATCAGCTTTCACCGCCACGTCGTTTTTTGTGAACACTAGTTTTTCGGGCACTTCTTGATTGAAAAAGTCCTGCAAGTTTGTCCCTAGAGATTCTAAGATATCCACAAGAGTCGCGATAGAAGGCGAAGTGAGTTCCCTTTCCACTTGAGAAATGAAGCCTTTAGAGAGCTCGCAGCGGTCTGCTAATTCTTCTTGGGTCAGATTATGCTGCATGCGGAGGCGTTTAATTTTCTCGCCGATCTTCATCCCATTTCCTCTTTTCTTGGTTTTGTGTTACTAAACTTTAAGTTTAGAACCACTAAACAAATGTATTGTACCGACTGGCAAGATACATGTCAATACCTTGGAAAGAAATATTTTTCACCCTGATGAAATAAGGATGTAGAAGGGCTTTTCAAGGGAGGAAATACTCGTGTGGGAACTGGGAAGAATTGTCTACTTGGGAACAATGACGGGGATCATCGGTACTGGCCTGGGAGGTATCCTGTTAGCGTTAGGAAAGAGACCAAAAGGGGATACACTTGGCTTTCTCTTAGGTCTATCTAGTGGCGTGATGTTGGCTGTAGTTTTTCAAGATCTGATCCCCGAGGCGCTTATGCTAAAAGGATTGGGGATCACTTTTGCGGGGGTTATTTTGGGGGTTATCTCACTCTTGGCAATTACGCCATTTCTGCCGCAAGGTACGACCAGTCTGACCCGGACCAGCTTACTCTTGGGTATCGGGATTGCCCTGCACAATCTGCCTGAAGGTTTAGCTATTGGAGCAGGTTACTTGGCTTCCCCTAACTTGGGTTTAAGCCTGGCCTTAGCACTCTGTCTCCATGATATTCCTGAAGGTATGGCCATGGCTGCCCCTCTGCTAGCTGCAGGTTTTGCCAAAGATGAAGTGGTACTTTGGACTATTCTTGCCGGCTTACCCATGGGATTAGGCGCTTTAATCGGTGGAGTATTAGGCACGCTCTCTCCAGAGACGTTAGCGGGCTCACTAAGTTTTGCGGCAGGAGCCATGCTTTTTTTGGTCTTCCATGAACTTCTTCCCCAGGCACTAGACGGGACTTCACCACTTATTACAACTATGGGCGCTATTATCGGTGTTCTCATTGGTTTGTCATTTTTGGGGTTCTGTTAAAGCTTGTCAGAATTAATCCCGATATTATTCGTAAGGGGGGTGGGTCGATGAGTGTTTTTTACTTGGCAGGTTTAAGAGCAGTAAGCGCCTTTAAATCGGCCCAATATGCTTATGCAAGATCTATGGAACGCATTGCAACTGGCAAGCGGATCAATCGTGCTGCGGATGACCCCGCAGGTCTCGCCATTTCAGAGAGAATGCGGGCGCAAATCCGTGGGCTAAAACAGGCCTCCCGAAACGCCCAAGATGCTATTTCGCTGTTGAATGTGGCCGATGGCGCCCTGAACGAAACCCACGCCATTTTACATCGCTTGCGTGAAATAGCTGTTTACTCCGCAACTGGGACGTTGAGCGAAGCGGATCGCAAAGCGCTCCAAATGGAGTTTGATGAACTGGTGAAGGCCATAAGTGATATTGGCGGTAATACCAACTTTAACACGATTCCGCTCTTGGATGGGAGTCGAGGCGAGGATAATCCCCTATTGATTCAGATCGGGGCTAATGCGGGACAGAATATGGATATTGCTCTCGGCGACATGAGGGCAGGAGCACTCGGTCTTTTGGATGATGACGGTAATCCCCTGTCGATCGATACACCAGAGGCTGCCAACGAAGTAATCGACATTTTGGATGAAGCAATTGGTCGCGTTTCCACACAAAGGGCTTATATTGGAGCTAAAACCAGAAGACTAGAACATACCATCAATAATCTTGACAATACCGCGATCAACTTGGCTGAAGCTGAGTCACGCATCCGTGATGCAGATATTGCAGAAGAAATGTTGAACATGGTACAAGCCCAGATCCGCATGCAAGCTGCTCTAGCCATGATTGCCCAGGCCAACATGGCCCAGCAGATGATTTTAAAGTTGCTCTGGCCGACTTAACTTACTCGCCGTCCTGAATAGGGCGGTCTTTTTATTACCAAAAAGGAAGTTCTGGGCACTAAAGAGAATACTGAAGTTGCTATGAAAGGGTGTGATTTCTATGATAAAATTCGGTACCGGTGGCTGGCGCGCCGTTATTGGCGAAGAGTTTACCTTCAGTAATGTGCGCAGGGTAGCCCAAGCAGTGGCACTGTATCTAAAAGAGTTGGGACAGGACCATAAGCCTGTAGTTGTGGGGCATGACTTGCGCTTTTTATCTGGCCGGTTTTCCCGGGCATTTGCCGAGATTTTAGTCCACAACGAAATTCAAGTGTGGTTTATCGAGCAGGTGGTACCTACTCCGATGCTTATGTATGCAGTAGATCAAGAGAAGTTGGCCATGGGCATAATGGTTACTGCTTCGCATAACCCCTCGGAGTATAATGGAATTAAGGTAATCGTGGAAGGTGGTAAGGATGCCCCGGTACAAGTGACTGAACGCTTGGAACAACTCTGTCTCAACATACCAGCTATGCAGGCACCACCCTTATCCTTTACCGAAGCCCTGGAACAGGGCAAAATCATAGAGTATTCCAACAAGAATGCCTATATTGATTCACTTTTGTCCCAAATTGATGTACAAGCTGTCCAAAAACTCAACTTAAACGTGCTATTCAATCCCATGTTTGGTGTTGCCAAAGACATTATGGCCATGTGCCTTGCATCTTTACGCTGCTCAGTGGATTTAATTAACGCTGGTAGAGATACCATGTTCGGACAGAGGTCACCCTCACCCTCCCGAGAAGCGCTCCAAGATATGGAGTATATTATGAAGCAAGGGAAATACCACATCGGTATCGCCACTGATGGCGACTCGGACCGGATTGGACTTTATGATGAAAAAGGGAACTACATTACCGCAAATGACATCCTCAAACTTCTCTACTATTACCTTAAGCAATACCGGGGGGAAAAGGGAGGATTGGTACGCAATTTGACTACCAGTCATGTTCTCGATCGCATCGCCCACTCCTTTGGAGAACCTGCATTTGAGGTTCCGGTAGGCTTTAAGCACATCTCCCACAAGATGGACGAAGAGGATTTACTCCTCGGCGGAGAAAGTAGCGGAGGTTTGAAGATCAGGGGGCATGTAAACGGCAAAGACGGTATCTTAGCCGCCCTTTTAGCCGTAGAAATGCTAGCTAAAACTAAAAAGACCCTTAGCGGGTTGTTGGCTGAGATAAATGAAAAGTACGGAACCCTCCATTTTGGGGAAGTTAACTTAAGCTATCACCCCCAAGATCGGTCACGTTTAGAACAACTGCTCCTACACGAACGCTATATTCCATCGTTCCCTTGGAAGATCCATACAACATCGTATCTAGATGGCGTGAAGTTCTACTTTACTAACGACAATTGGTTTTCTATCCGTTTTTCAGGAACAGAGCCGATCTTGCGCTTGGCCTATGAGACTAACACCCCGGAGCAGGCCCTTATGTTAAAAAAGGCGATCGTGGAAGACAATACGCTTAAACTACCGCTGTAAAAAAATGGTGCAGTTCACAAAGTGTTCTGCACCATTTTTCTGTTCCGACTAACTATACTCGTTCCTCATTTTCCTCACGTATTTAAACACTGCAATAATGGTCTTTGCGTCATTAATCTCGCCATTATCGATCATATCTTCGACTTGTGCTAAGGGAATCCAGCGAACGTTGATATCTTCACCTTCATCAAGGTGCTGCTCACCCTTGGTCAATCCACTGGCTAAAAAGATATGGAGTACCTCATTAGTATAACCGGGGGTTGGATACAAATGTCCCAGAGGCTCCCAATTCTCAGCACTATAACCAGTCTCTTCCCTCAGCTCCCTTTGAGCACATTCCAGGGGAGGTTCACCGCGATCAATTGTCCCGGCAGGAATTTCTAGCATCTGCCTTCCGGCTGCTGGCCTGTACTGTTCCACCAGCAAAACCAAGCCATCTTTGATGACTAAGGCTGCAGCTGCACCCGGATGTTCTACCATCTTAAACTGCATGACCTTACTTCCGACCCAAACATCTTTCGATATAAACCTGAACACAACGATCACCTCACCTGTTAATTCTGGGAAAACACAGATAGTCCTGTCTAGTTATTCTTCTTTTGTCTTTCGCGCGCATGACGATCCAAAAGTAACTTACGGAGGCGTAATGCACCTGGCGTAACTTCTAAACACTCATCATGGGCCAGGTAAGCTAAATATTGTTCCAAACTAAGCTGTTTCGGCGCAGTTAGTTTCACCAAGTCATCGGAACCTGCTGCTCGGATATTGGTCACGTGCTTCTTACGGGCAACATTGATCTCCAAATCACCGGCTCGACTGTGTTCCCCCACAATCATGCCAGCATAAACTTCCGTTCCTGGACCGATAAACAATGTTCCCCTCTCTTCTGCGTTTTGCAGAGCATAAGCAGTTGCAGTGCCAGATTCCCAGGCAACTAAGCTTCCCGTCTGCCTTTGAGTGATGGTTCCAGCCCACGGACCATAATGTGAAAAAGCGTGATGCATGATTCCGGTACCCTTAGTTTCCGTTAAGAACTGAGGTGCAAAACCAATTAATCCCCGAGCAGGAACCAGAAACTCCACCCGCATGCGACCTTCATGGGCCTGATTAAGCACTTGCAGCTCACCTTTGCGCTCACCGATCAGCTCCATCACCGATCCTAAATACTCCTGGGGGACATCAATATGCAAACGCTCATAGGGTTCTAACACGCCCTCGTCGGTTTTCCTTAAAACAGGTTCAGGTTTAGTAACACAAAAACTGTACCCTTCCCGGCGCATTGTTTCAATCAGCACACTCAGGTGTAATTCTCCACGGCCCGAAACTCTAAACTGATCTGGCGAATCTGTCTCATTCACCTCTAAGGCCACATTAACCCTAGCTTCCCTCAAAAGTCGATCCCTAAGCTGTCTAGATGTTAAGTACTCCGCATCTAGTCCGGCAAAGGGTCCATCATTAACCCTGAAGATCATGGTAAGTGTCGGTTGATCCACTGAAATGGCAGGTAAAGGTTGTGGATGTTCCAGCTGATTCACCGTTTCCCCAATCTCAACGTCCTCCATGCCACTAAAGGCCGCGATATCGCCAGCTGAAACGCTATCCACAGCAACCATTTCTAAACCTTGAAAAGTATAAAGCCGGCTAATCTTACCCCTTTTTGTCTCTTTACGCTCACTATGGGTGAGCAAAATCTCCTGACCACTTCTGAGGACACCGCTGGTAATCCTTCCCAAAGCAATCCGACCTACATAGTCATTATACTCAAGGTTGCTGATCATCATTTTCAGCGGGCCATCCGCTTCAACTTTTGGCGGGGGCACATGTTCCACCACACCACGGAGAAGAGGTAAGATGCTTCCATGATCTTGGTCAATAACTTCCTCAAGATCCGAACTTGCCATACCAGCCAACGCAGAAGCATAAAACACTGGAAAATCCAGCTGCTCTTCCGTTGCTTCCAAGGCTACAAACAAATCAAACACCTCGTCCACAACCCGATCAGGGTCACTTGCCGGGCGGTCAATTTTATTAACTACTACAATAGGTGCTAACCCCCGCTGAAGAGCCTTCTGTAACACAAATCGAGTCTGAGGCATGGGTCCCTCCACTGCATCAACTACAAGCAGGGCTCCATCAACCATACTCAAAATCCGCTCCACTTCGCCACCAAAGTCGGCGTGACCGGGGGTATCAACGATATTAATCTTCACATCTTCATATTTAACAGAAACATTCTTGGCCAAGATCGTGATGCCTCGTTCTTGTTCAAGAGCGTTCGAATCGAGTACCCGATCTTGTACCTTCTGATTCGCCCTGAAGACGCCTGATTGCTTTAAAAATGCATCCACCAAGGTGGTCTTTCCATGATCTACGTGGGCAATAATTGCCACATTTCTAATTTCCATATTGGTTAGTCCTTTCCATTAAGCGTACCTAGTATATCATAACCTTGTTTCACTCGGAAACGTGTATTTTACGCGTCTTAGTAATCTAACGAAAGATGTTGGTTATACTATCCTTTAGCATGATTTGGAAGGGAGTGTTGCTGGTGCTTGCCCAATTTCTGGTGTATCCAGTCCTTGTCCTTGTCGTTACAGTATTCTTGCTCATTACTGTACCGAGAGACAGATTCCGCATTTTGCTTCCCTATGGGGTGGTACTAGGAGGACTTGTTGATTTCGTTGATGACTTAATTGTAGGGAAACTATTTCGAGCGTTTACCTTTGCTAACATGGGGCTTTTTGACGCCAGTGGACATCTACTTCTAGCACCTATAGCTTGGACCTTACTGGTAGTATTTTATCTCCACTTCTGGCCCGACGAAAACAAGCAACTAGGATATTTTTACGCGCTGGGATGGACACTTTTAGCCACAGGATTCAGTCAGGTTGTGCGTAATGTTAGTCTTTTTGACTACTCCCCGTGGTTTTATCCGGTTCCAATGTTTGTCACCTTCCTAATCCGCTTTATCTTCATCACCTGGATTGCCGGCAGGTTTGCGCTGATTCGCATCTAGCTTGACTGATTTATCTGGAATATTGTTGACTTAACGGGAGGAACCCCAACCGATTTTGGAGAAGTCTGTTGCTGTATAGCTTACTTCTCTGTGGGGTGTAATCAATGAGAAAATCTCGTAGACAACAGATTCTCACCGGACTTATCGTCTTGTTTTTGCTGATCGTGCCGAAGGTTCAGGGCGCAGACTTGGATAGTGTTTCCGAACTAGAGGCTTTTTTTGACGGGATTTTTTCTATCCAGCTTCCTGCCTACAACATACCCGGAGCTGAAATTGCTGTAGTAAAAAACGGAGAGATAGTGTTCAGCAAGGGCTATGGATTTGCTGATCTTGAAAAACAGATCCCCATGATTCCAGGGACAACTCTGCATCGCCCCGGTTCCAACACTAAGCTTCTGGTTTGGATCTCAGTTATGCAATTGATGGAACAAGGACGTTTGGATTTGTACACCGATATCAACAACTATTTGGATTTTTCTATTCCTTCCAAAACAGCTTCAGGCAAAGAGGTTCCTCCCATTACGCTCCACCACCTCATGACCCACACTGCCGGTTTTGAGGATGAAGTCGCGCTCATCATGGTGTCAGGAGCAGACTCAATCAGATCCCTGGGACAGTATGTGCGAGAACAACTCCCAGCGAGAATCTTTACTCCCGGATCTGTCATGGCGTATTCCAATTATGGAACCACATTGGCAGCCTACATCGTAGAACAGGTTAGTGGACAACCTTTTGTTGAGTACGTGGAAGAGAACATTCTTCAACCACTCAAAATGGGGTCCACAACCTTTGCTCAGCCCCTTCCGGAAAACCTTATATCTCGCTTAAGCGAAGGATACCGTTATCAGGATGGAAAGTTTGTTCCAGGAGGCTTTGAGTATGTGCAGAGCTACCCGGCAGGCGCTCTCACCAGCAGCACCTTAGATATGTCTCGCTTAATTGCAGCCCTGCTTAATTTAGGATTGGTAGAAGCTAGTGTGGAAAGCAATGAACAAGAAAATGAGGAAGAAGTTGGGTCCCTTCAGGAGGTAAGAATTCTCCAAGAAGCAACTGCGTCAATTATGCTGAAACAGCAATTTGCCGGTCACCCAGAGATCCCTGGTATGACTTATGGGTTAATTGAAGCCAACTATAATGGTCAGCGTATTTTATCCCATGGCGGAGATACTCTCCTATTTTCTACCGGATTGTATTTTCTACCTGAAGAAAACGTGGGAATTTATGTCGTCTATAATTCTCTAGGGGGAAGCATTGCCCGAAACGTTCTGATTGAAAGTTTTATGGATCGGTATTTCCCTCTAAATGCTAGTGAGCAAGCTCTTCCACGCCCTATTATTATTGGCACAGAAGATAACTACTCTGGACTCTACCATAGTTCGCGTGCGAATTTCACTGGTATTGAAGCTTTGCTACGCATCCTTCAGCCCATTAAGGTTAGTGTAACGCCAGAGGGCTATCTCGCAGTGCAGACTGCTGGCGATACCACATATTATGGGGAAGTAGCACCTGGTCTTTTTCAAGAACTGGATGGCCAAGGTAGAATTGCCTTTAGCTTTGACGGCGGAAAGGCTACCATGATCCATCTGCCATGGCCTGGCGTTTGGCTGAGAACACCATGGCAAGAAAGCTTCCCATTTTTAGCAAGTTTGTTAGGTGTTGCAGTTCTATTTATGCTTGGCACAATACTAGGCTGGATTAGGACACTCTTTCAGAACAAACAAAGAAGTCGTTCCTTTACCATTCCTAAACTCTTTGGATTGGTTTTCATTCTGCTGTTTTTCACAACAGTTGTGCTCCTAATCGATATGCTGAATACTACCCATCCAACGTTAGGCGTTCCCCTCCTAGTTTTTGAGCCATCATCGACCCTTAAGGCTATCCTGCTTCTTACGAAGGTTTTAGCGGGACTAGGAGTGTTGATGTTCGCCACAACCATCTATGTTTTGATCACCAAAAAAGGTAGTCTTTGGCAAAGACTCCATTATGTATTACTTACCTTAAGTAGCCTTAGTGTAACTCTGGTCTTATGGCAAGTGAATCTCTTGTGAGTGGCAATGTCAAATTCTAAACAGATAGGAGAGTGCCATGGCTTTAATCAAAGAGTTCCTAGAAGACTATAGGGGTAAGATTAGTCACTTTGAACACTTGGCCCAAACCTGTGCCTTCCAGTGTGAAAGTGCACTAAAAAGACAGGGACTCAGAGTCCTGGTAACCTCCAGAGCAAAAAGGCTGGATAGTCTCGCCTCTAAAGTCGAGAACAGGGCGCAGGAAAAGAACTATCAGACTATTGATGAAATCTATGAAGATATTATAGATCTGGCAGGTGTACGTATTGCCCTCTTCTTTCCGGGAGACCGGGAAGAAGTAGACCGCTTTATTCATTCCCACTTTAATGTGGATAATGTGAAAGACTTTCCTGAAGCGCTGAGCCATCCTGGAGCCTACCAAAAGCGGTTCTTGGGTTATGTAGGTCGCCACTACCGACTTTATCTAAAACCGGAGACTCTCTCCCCTGAGCAACAGCATTTAACCCAATATGTCATCGAAGTACAGGTGGGTTCAGTGCTGATGCACGCCTGGGCCGAAGTGGAACATGATCTGGTGTACAAATCCACAGGTGGTTTTTTGTCGTATGATGAGTACGCGATTTTAGATGAGCTAAATGGACTTATGCACGAAGGGGAAATTGCCCTGGAGAGATTGCAGGCGGCAGCCAAAAAACGAATTAATACTGATCAACAACCGTTTTCTAATCATTATGAGCTCTCATCTTACCTAATTGACCAAGTACGCAGAGCCTCCCATGGAGCCGATCTTAATAATGGTATTGGGCGCACCGACGTCTTGTTTCAGTTTCTGCAGGACATCGGCCTTGACTCCGCCCCTGCCTTAAGACCGGTTTTACAGGCATGTGATTTAAGTTCCACAGATCAACCCCTTGCTCAGCAGATAGTCGATCACATCCTGAAAATAGATTCCGATTTCTACAACGCGTATAACGAAGCGCGACTTACGGTGGGAAGTTCAGACCCCTTTGCATCAACTCATGAGGTGGTCTGCTATTTTTCTGATACCCATCTTGGATCATTTATGCGCCAATGGATTTCTTCAGAAAAGGTGGTGACAGATATTCTTCAAGGGCAAGTGCCAGAGAACCTTTCGCTTGAGCCCCAGACTGTGGAAATACTAACGCAAATCAAGGGCTTACGCGACGGTATACTCTATGGTAACCATTTACCCTCCGTGGACGAGCTCCAATGGGCACAGGACTACTTGCAAGGTCTTCAAGAGTTCACGTACCAAGGAGGGGAAACCTCCAACGCCCACGAGCAAAAGGCGTAAATCGCAGAAATTTAGCAGAAAAATTCCTAAAAAGTTGTAGGAAACACAACCTCATTGTTGAAGATAGTAATTGTAACATTCATGCAAAGATGTAAAACAAAAGGAGGAGTGTGCATGAACATATACGAAAGAGCGTTGGCAGAACACAAGAAATGGCGTGGAAAGGTTGAGATTACAAGTAAAGCTGAGGTAAAAACCGCTGAAGAACTTAGTCTAGCCTACTCGCCAGGTGTAGCTGAACCATGCAGACAGATTGCTAAGGATCCAGAGAAGGTTTGGGATTATACCTGGAAAGGTAACACGATCGCAGTTGTATCCGATGGTTCCGCAGTTTTAGGTTTGGGGAACATTGGACCAAGTGCGGCACTGCCAGTAATGGAAGGCAAAGCTGTCCTATTTAAAGAGTTCGGAAATGTTGATGCTATCCCACTATGCTTAAATACCCAAGATGTAGATGAAATCGTACAGATCGTCAAGTCCCTCGAACCCACCATAGCTGGTGTTAACTTGGAAGATATTTCCTCACCGCGCTGCTTTGAAATTGAAGAGCGGTTAAAGGCCGAAACTAATATGTTTATTTTTCATGATGACCAACATGGAACGGCCGTTGTTACTCTGGCTGGACTAATCAATGCCCTTAAGGTTGTTGGCAAGGGTAAGGATTCTGCAATTGTAGTAAATGGAATTGGAGCCGCCGGAGGCGCAATTGTACGTCTTTTAGTGCAAGATGGGTATAGTAATATTATTGCCTGTGGCCGCGAAGGTCGTTTAATTCCCGGTGATCCTAATAACAACCCAATTCAAGAGGAAATTGCTAAGGTCACTAATCCTAACAGCCTCAAACAGAACCTACAAGAAGCCATGGTTGGAGCAGATGTATTTATCGGTGTTTCCGCCGCCAACATCGTTACAGCCGACATGGTGAAGAGCATGAATACTCAACCTATTATAATGGCTCTAGCTAACCCTGAGCCAGAAATTGCTGTTGACTTGGCTCTAGAGGCTGGTGCCGCCATTGTAGCGACAGGACGTTCAGATTACCCCAACCAGATTAATAACGTTCTCGGATTCCCCGGAATTTTCCGCGGTGCTCTAGATGTACGGGCAAAAGACATTAACGATGAAATGAAAGTGGCAGCAGCTTATGCCATTGCTAGTCTAATCGAAGAACCGACTCCAGAATACATTATCCCATCTCCATTTGACCCAAGAGTTGCCCCAGCGGTAGCCAAGGCGGTAGCAGAAACTGCTAAGAAAACGGGTGTAGCCAGGGAGGTATAAATATGGGGTGTCCATTTGATCAAGTAATTGATCGGCGGAATACCTGTTCATTTAAATGGGACGGAGTATTGGAAACCTTCGGAAGCGAAAACCTACTGCCTATGTGGGTGGCGGATATGGATTTCCGCCCCCCCGAGACAGTTGTGAACGCCATCACCGCTAGGGCCGCGCATGGCATCTTTGGTTATGAAAAAAGACCAGCCAGCTTTACTAACGAAGTGCTCGGTTGGCTAAAAAACCGTCATGATTGGCAGGTTGATTGTTCCTGGCTAACGCATAGTCCAGGAGTGGTTCCCGGTTTAGTTGTAGCCATTTTAGCATTAACCGAACCGGGTGAAAAAGTGGTTATTCAGCCCCCAGTCTACCCTCCCTTTTATTCTATATTGGAGCAAAACGGACGAGTAGTGGTAGAAAACCCGCTCATTCAAGAACAAGGCAAATATGTGATGAACCTTGCGGAGTTGGAAGAAATCTTTCGCACCGGGGTTAAGACCATGCTCTTTTGTAGTCCACATAATCCGGTGGGTAGGGTCTGGAGCAAGGCTGAACTGGAAGCACTTGGTCGGCTCCAGGTAGAATACGGAGTTACTGTGCTCAGTGATGAGATCTGGTCCGATCTTGTTTTTCATAGTTACAAACATACACCCCTGGCCAGCATTTCTCCTGAAGTCGCTAACCGGACACTTACTTTTATGGCACCAAGCAAAACGTTTAACATAGCAGGGCTTTATCTTTCGAATGTGGTTGTCCCCAACGAAGAGTTGAGAGAACGGTTTAATGCTCAGTTCCAACGCATGTCCATGGGACACCTGAATGTTTTTGGAGTGGTGGCCACTGAAGCCGCTTACCGAGAAGGAAAAGAGTGGTTAGATTCACTCCTTAGCTATTTGGAAGAAAACGCCCAATACGCCATCTCGGAGCTGAGCAAAATAGCCCCCCAAATCAAAGTCATTCAACCGGAGGGAACTTTCGTGCTCTGGATGGATTGCCGGGACCTGGGAATTCCCTACGAGGAGTTGAATCAGTTCTTTGTGAGAGAAGCAGGGCTCGCCTTTAATGATGGGGCAACATTTGGTTCTGTGGGACAAGGGTTCCAGCGCATGAACATTGGCTGTCCCAGATGTTTAATTACCGAAGCTATAGAACGGATTGCCCAGGCCGTGTCTAAAATCTAGCAGAAAATACAAAGAGGAACGTCCTCCACGACGTTCCTCTTTCATTGTCCATGCGTTTCTAGATCACACCACTCTCTAAAATGCTAAAGCTGGTGCTATCACAATCGATTTCGGCTAGGGCTCCATAAGGCAAGATCGTCATGGGAGCGGTATGTCCAAAGTTTAGATTGTAAAGCACAGGTAAATCCTGCAGACCAAGTTCTGCCAAGACCCTAAGAATCGCCCGTTTGTACTCCTCATAATACTTATTGTTGTAGGGCTTGCCCCAAATCACGCCATTTAGTTTCTGTAGAATTCCCTGCGAACCATAATTCCGTAACCAATACTCTACGTACTTTGGTTCTGGTTCATCTTCCGAGGATTCTAAGAACAAAATTGCGCCTTCCCACCAAGCTAGCTCAGGCCAAATCTCCGTACCCTTGGCCATTTCTAATACTTCAAGGCAACCACCTAAAAGGTGCCCTTGAACTACGCCTTCTCCTTGCAATAGCTCATAACCAGAGTTGGGCATTAGTTTTCTTATTTTATTTTTATTTTCTTCCTGCCACGGGACAAACTCGCTGGTCCAACCCTCAGAAGGCGGGATTAAGCCGATTTTCTCAGAACTAAAAAGTATCTTTTTGATCCAATGTGTTGTATAGTCAAACATGGCGACGTTCTCAGCAAACTCCGCCAAAACGGACGGTCCATAAAAAGAAGATAACCCCGCCTTGAGGCAGATCAGGTGGGTAATGGTCGTGTCCGAATAGCCAACAAATACCTTAGGGTTGTCTCGAATCACAGAAAAGTCAATGTAAGGAAGCATCCTAATACTTTCTTCTCCGCCAATACAAGAGAAGATTCCCTTGATGGATGGATCAGCAAAGGCTTGCAGCAAATCCTCAGCACGTTTATGGGGGTTATCATAAACAAACTGCGTTCCTTTCAGGGTATGGGGCATTTCCACCACCTCAAGGCCAAACTCCTCCAAACGACTTCTGCCCTGCTGATACCGCCAGAGAAGGTCTGGATCACCCGCGCCACCCCAAGAAAGGCTGACTGTGGCAATGCGGTCCCCCCTCTGCAAACGCAGCGGTTTTCGTAACGTGTTATGCATAGTGACAACTCCTAGCCGGTTTTACTATTGGGTTATTTTCCCTGTATTGTCAAAGTCCTGCAAAATTTCTTCCTTTTCATGCAGGGATTTGCCCTTCAAATCTCAAATAATTTAGTAACAATAGCGAAAGAGGTACCTCACAATGAAACATCTAAAACTATCGCGCAAATTGATTATTGGTTTTGCTCTAGTTTTAATACTCAGCACAGTTGTGGCCTGGGTTAGCTTCATGTACATGGAGCAGCTTGCAGAATCAACGGACGGTCTGTTTAATCAGCCCTACACTATACACACTTCAGCATTGAGCATTCAGCGCAACATTATCGCCATTGACCGCGAAATGAAGGATATTATCCGCATCACCGGGCGAGATGCCATCAATGAACACGCTGTTGTTATCGATCAGTACGATGCAGAAATCCTGGAGCAATTTGAGATTTTGTACGATCGCATGCCTGAAAACGCCCATGTTCTTGACAACGCTATGCAGGTTATTTCTGATTGGAAGCCCATTAGAGATGAAATAATTCGCCTCCAAAGATTAGGGAGAATGTATGATTCTGTTACTTTAGCTAAGGAAAGTAGCGACCCGCAAGTGCTCTTGATTGAAGAGGCCATTCAAGTGGTTGTCGATCTCGCAAAAGAATCAGCTATTGAGTTCAATACCACCGCCCAAGAGGATGCAGCAAGTGCCAGACAGATTGTTCTTAATGTCATGGTTCTCGCTTACATAGTGGCCTTTATAGCTATTGCAATAGTAACAAGAAGCATCGCGAAACCAATTAGACGGTTAGTTGCCTTTGCGCAAGAGATTGCCCAGGGTAATTTAGGTGTAGATGCCATTGGCTTCACTGGACGTGACGAAATAGGCACCCTTGCTAAGGCTTTAGATGAAATGCGAGCAAGTTTACGAAATATGGCGTCAGCGGTTACAGAAGCAGTTGAAGCGGTGAGTTCCTCCGCAGAGCAAATGTCCATGGCTACCAAGGATACTACTGCAGCCGTGGAAGACTTAGCCCATAGTGCTAATCAGTTTGCAGGGGCAGCCGATCAACTCAGTTCTTCAACGGATGACATGTCCCAGTCTGCCCAAAAGACAAATGAGCTATCTGTTCAAGGTGAAGTTGAGATTAAGCGCACGATAGCATCAATGGCAGAAATTGATTCGGTTGTAAATTCGTTGGCCAACAGCATTAGTGACCTTGGTGAACATTCAGAAGAGATTGGTTCCATAGTAACATTGATTACAGGCATCGCGGATCAAACCAACCTGTTAGCCCTCAACGCGGCCATCGAAGCAGCCAGAGCCGGCGAACAAGGGCGCGGATTTGCCGTTGTGGCCGATGAAGTACGCAAACTGGCTGAACAGTCAGCACGGGCCGCGGGCGAAATCACAGAGTTAGTTGCTGAAATTCGCCAATCAACTATGGATTCTGTGAAACACGCCAAAACTGGTACAGATAAAGTAAAAGAGGGTATGGATGCAGTGACCAAGACTGGTCAAGTGTTTGGTGACATTTCAGCCATCATCTCCAATCTTGTTGGAGAAATCAGCACTATTGCATCAGCTAGTCAAGAACTCGCTGCCGGAGCCCAACAGATGGGTGCCACCACAGAACAACAAGCTGCAGCGACGCAGCAAATTGCTTCCGGAGCACAGCATGTGGTGGAAGCTGCTGAAACAGTAAAAGAACAGATGAGTCGGTTTAGACTCTAAGACAAAGAGATTAGAAAAAGGGTATGGTCGAACGGCCATACCCTTTCTATTTTTGAAATCCCAATAGGGGTTCTAGTCATGTTGTTTTTGCTGAAACTCATACTCATCCCGGATTTCTTCCCTTTTACCTGCAATGGCCTGTTCACGGCGTCGGTTTTTGGCCCGAATTGCCTCCTTTTGATCTTCAGGCAGATCCATCCGTAAGGTCTCATGAGCTTCTTCTAGGTTTTCAATGGTGTTCACCACTTGTTCTCTAAGCTTATCAACGTTGTCTCGACGGTTGTCCGGTTTAGGTCCCTTCGGCATAATTTCTCCTCTCCCAATTCAATAGTGAAGTATCGGGATCTAGCATAACCTTAAAGTCCGAATTTTATCCAAAGGGCATACTTGACTTAAGTATTACAGAATCATAAACTGATTTTTGAGACGGCTATAAAAACACAGTTGGTTACGCAACCTATTGTAACCGTAAACTCAGATGGAAGATTTAATACAAGGATGGGATCCTAAATGATAAACAAAAACAAAGTGTGGAGTTGCTTGTTGTTAGTAGCACTCTTAATGCTTGGTCAGTCTGCCGACACCCAAGTCCTAGCAGCTCAACCTTCAATAGCGCTAGTGCTTGGAGGTGGGTCTGCCAGGGGGTTTAGCCACATTGGTCTAATCAAAGCTCTGGAGGAAAACGGTATTCCCGTTGATCTGATCGTGGGTACTAGTATGGGTAGTATTGTGGCAG
>JAAZLQ010000079.1 GCA_012799255.1 Bacillota bacterium | reverse complement strand
GAACTAGCCCTAATGTGGCGTGAGAAACTAGAGCAAGAAGGCGTTACCTTTTACTAAAGAGACGGTGAGTAGCAACCCTCACCGTCTCAAACTGTTTAAAATCTCTCCTACCCGGTCTAAAGCGCTGAGAGTGGCCCAACCATAGCAATAGAAGAATAAACCATCAGCTTTGCCATCAAATGCGGCCCAGATTGTGTCCTCAATCTCCTCCTCTGCTATGTCCCAGATCTGGATCCCTGTGAAGATCCTGTTGTCCCCAAAGGCATCCTTACCCCACTGGGTTTGCTCTGCCACGAATGAAATGGGCAAACCAGTGGTCAAATATTCTTCAAAGGTTAGTGTACCTAACTTCAACAAGGAAGTTAGTTCCTTAAAAACCCGTTTTTCTTCCCCTGCAGATTCGCCAGAGAGGGCCCGCACAAAAGCAGCTAAGTCCGCGCCGCCACCCAATTTATGATAAGGAAAATGTTTGGCACCTTGACATAATGGACCAAGAGCCTTGTAATCCTGTCCTAAAAGGGGCGCAAATGACGGTGGCCACAGATTAAGCCAATACTCTGTTTCTACATCTCTTTCCTTAAGCCAAACCTGCATCTCTTCCCTGATTTTCTTAGCCAGATTAGTTATGCTATCATTCCTGAAGATAAACCAGGCGTGCAAGACTTCGAATTGTAGCCCCCTTCGCTCCATCCAACCTGAAAGCACCTGAGGATCCTCAAAAAACGCCTTAAGCAAAGAACACAATAACTCCACATCGATTCCCGCGGCTTTCATCTGTTCCTGACAATAGGGACAGAAACAAGTGAGCATCCGCTCAATAGAAACTGTAGCACCGCTCCAATCGGGATAACGGAGGCGGTCCATCAAGATTGCTCTGCTAGGATATTTTTCTAGGATACCAAACAGCAGATTTAAGACGTAGGTTTCGGTAAAGGGGTTATTCGGACAGAGCCAAGTAGGGATTGGTTTCCCTGAGAAGGTATAGACACAAGCGTGCTTGACCTCTCCAGTAAAACTAGCATTCAGAGCCTTAACCCAGGGTACTACGTTAGCCCCATACCGAGGGGCAATCGCTCGTAAATCGCTTATATAGTCCTCACCGCGATTAGCCTGCGGGGACAATACCGGTCTAAATGGCAGCGAAGCGAACCACTCTTGGGAGTGAGGGATTTCGAACGAGGCGTCAGTTGTTAACACCTTATGCACTGGATTATGGGTCAACTCGCCGCGGGGATAGGGATGGCGCTCTTCCAAGGTACCTGTTTCAGCAATAATGGTACGAATACTCGACCTTTCCACAATATTGCGGACTACTGTTTCTGCCCCTTCGTCACGGATATCGTGAGGGTGTACTTGAATCGCTATTTTAAGATCAGGATCTAAACTAATATTCTGCAGTAACACCTGCTAAGACCTCCTCACTAGTGGAAGGACCGACCAATTCCTTAACAATACGTCCTTTGCGCATTATGAGAATCCGCTGACAGACTCGGGCTAGTTCTTCCGGTTCATCACTAATTACAATCAGGGACATCCCATCCTTAACCAATTGCTCCATAAGCCGGTAAATCTCGGCCTTTGTCCCCACGTCTATCCCCGCTGTTGGCTGATCCAAAATCAGAATCTTCGGGTGCACCGCTAACCATTTTCCTAAAACGACCTTTTGCTGATTCCCACCGCTTAAAGTATTTACTAACACCTGAGGGTTGGTAGCCTTCACTTGCACCAAATCAATAATACGATCAGCAAGTCCCTTCCGTTCAGTCGCATCGATTAAAAGTCCACGGGTTAGTCGCTCTAGGGTGGTTAAAGTAAGGTTAGATAAAACAGAGTGTTCCAATATCAGCCCCTGTTCCTTGCGGTCTTCTGGCAAGAGGGCAAGTCCACGAGAAATTACTTCGTGAGGGGAGGACGGATAAAAAGGTTTTCCATCTAACATAATTTCACCCTCAAGAGGATACTGGCTCGCACCAAATAAAGCTCTCGCAAGTTCAGTTCGTCCTGCACCGACCAAGCCAGCCAATCCTAAGATCTCGCCTTTAAACAAGGTAAACGATATATCATGAAAACGCTCATGATCCGTCAGATTCCTAACCTGTAACACCGGAATGTGGGAATGAGGTGGGATGTCCACAGGTGTTTCGGCCACTTCTCTACCAATCATCAAACGAACTACGGTAGCGTGATCTAGTTCGCTGGCAGGTTTACTTTCGATCACCTTTCCATCTCGCAAGACGGTAATGTGATCCGCAATCATAAAAATCTCCTCTAAAAAATGAGAAATGTAGATGATTCCAACACCAGAATCCCGCAACTGATTCATAATGGCGAACAAATCAGCTCTTTCATTATTAGAAAGACGTGCGGTGGGCTCATCCATCACTAGGATTCTTGCATCACAAATTAAAGCCTTGGCGACTTGAACTAGTTGTTGTTGGGCAACCCCTAAATCGGAAATTTTAGCCCGAATGGGTAAATCGAAACCAAGCTTATCTAAAAAGAGTTCTACCTCAGCATAAAGCTCCCGCCAATCTGTGAAGGGCAAGCCACAACGTTTGTTTAGTGGTTCACGTCCCAGCATAATGTTTTCCGCCACAGTTAAATCTCGAACTAAGCTAAATTCTTGATGAATAACCGCTATGCCAAGATCTGTTGCCTGTTTAGGAGTACGGATGTTAACCTCTTGACCTTGGAAACAGATTTGGCCAGAATAATCGGAGTATAACCCGCCAAGTACCTTAATTAATGTAGATTTCCCGGCCCCGTTAGAGCCCACTAGCCCATGAATCTGGCCTTGTTGCAAGGTGAAATCGACCCCACCAAGGGCGCGAATGCCCGGGAAGTCCTTCACAATATTTTCCATTCTCAAAAGATTTTCATGAGCAGTCATCGATCTTCTCCTCGCTGTTGAGATGACCTGGGGGATAATAGCCCCCAGGTCAAAGTATTCCACCTTACCAAACAGGTTTATAATCAAGCACGTTTTCCTGGGTTACTAAGGGTAACTCTAGGAAATAATCTGGTTTAGGAATCTCATCCACCTTGCCATTGAGGTATAAGTGGGCCATATGCAAAGCCTCGAAAGCCTGTGGGTAGGGATCTTGTAGAACGCTACCATAGATTACCCCTTCCTTAAGCACTTCGTAAACATCCCGGGGAAAGTCTCCTAGGATCCACTTAATCTCTGTACGCCCCACCTGATCCGCAAATTTCGCTCCTGGGACAGCTTGTGGTCCTTGACAGACAATAGCATCTAGTTTCCCAGCTGGGTGTTTAGAAAGGATGTCTTGAGTGGCCGCTAAGGATTTAGCACTATCCCAGCCATCACTAATGGAAGCAACAATTTTTATTTCTGGATATTCCTCAATAACGTCATCAAAACCATTTTTTCGCAAAACCTGTGCGGAAGTACCCAACTCACCCATGAGATAGGCCACATTACCTTTTTCGCCAATGGCTTCAATTAGCAAGCGAGCTTGTTGTTGACCAAAATAATAGTCATCTGCACCAACAAAAGTGACGATATCAGCCCCACTACCAACCTTGTTATTAGCTGCAATCACGGGGATATTGGCTGCATTAGCCTGAAGAAGTACTGGCACAACTGCTTGGGCATCACCAGGCACGATTACAATTAGATCAACTTTTTCTGCAATAAATTGTCTTACCACTGCTACTTGAGTATTAGGATCGCCTTGTCCATCTCGTAACAATAATTTAAAACCGTATTCCTTAGCTCCATCATTAAGCCCTTCGATGAAGTTAGCATAAAAAGGTACAGACATATCCCAGATTGTGGCTCCAATAGTAAACTGTTTTTCGCTGGCAAAACCTATTACACTAGTGCCAACAATTAGCAATAGGGTGAGTGCTACAACTAGCT
>JAAZLQ010000175.1 GCA_012799255.1 Bacillota bacterium | reverse complement strand
TACGCCCGGGGTAACTCCCTCATTGGTGGAAACAGCCTTTATGTCTCCAACCAAGTAACTCAAGAAGAACTAGAAGTTATCTTCGAATTCTTCAAATATCTCTCCCGCACCGAAGTGGACGTATACTGGCACAAAAATACCGGATACTTCCCCTCCACCAACGCGGCAGTGCAAGAACTAATGAACTCCGGTTGGTTTAGGCAAAGCCCGAACCATCTCACTGCCTTCTTGCAGATCCTCTCTGGAAAAACCGATTCTGACGCCGCTGCCGGGATGAGAATGGGAGTCTTTGTTCAGGCTCGTGAGTGGGTCCGTGACGCAGTTGAAAAAGTCTCCCGTGGTGAAGACCAACGTGCGGCCTTGGAATACTCGGCAAAACAAATTGAAGCTCTCTTAGCCGAATACAACGAATTCATTAAGTAAAAACAAACCCCGGGGGTTTTCTACCCCCGGGGACTTCCCAATTGATTATTGTTAGTTAGGAGGTTTTCGATGGATCGGTTCCCTAATCATCGTTTTCTGCCCTATGCTCTCGTCTTACCCTCTATCACAGTTATTATCGCCTTTCTAATTTATCCCTTTGGGCAAGCAATTTACCAGTCCTTCCATCGCATTAACCCTGTCCGCAGACAGTTAGTCTATGTTGGTTGGCGCAATTACCTAGAAATGTTTCGCTCTCCCGAGTATTTATACAGTTTTCGTAACACCATTATCTTTTCAGTTTTGGTGATTGGTTTAGGCTTAATCATCTCCTTATGTATAGCCCTTTTGACCACCCAGAATATTCGCGGTTCTGGGTTTTATCAAGTGGCTTTTATCTGGACTTATGCCATGTCACCCATTATCGCCGGTGTCATGTGGTCCTTAATCTTTGATCCCTCTATCGGCCTCATGACTCATGTTATAGGAAATCTCACCGGATATTGGATCAACTTCTTTAACGATACCGTAGCGGCCTTTATTTTAGTTACAGTAGCTTCAATTTGGGTAATGTTAGGCTATAATATTGTATTTTTTATTGCGGGCCTACAAAACGTACCCTACGAGCTAAAGGAAGCCGCTTCTATTGATGGTGCGACCGTGTGGCAAGTTTTTTGGGTAGTAACCTTTCCCATGCTTAGCCCCACTGTAGCCTTTTTGATCTTTGTAAACACGGTCTACGCCTTTTTCCAATCCTTTGGTCTGGTGGATGTCATCACCATGGGTGGACCAAACCGTTCTACGGAGTTTCTAATCTATAAGATCTACAAAGACGGTTTCGGACGCATGCAAGAAGGTCAGGCTGCGGCCCAATCTGTTGTGCTTTTCATTATTATTGCCATTGTAGGCGCAATCCAGATTTACACTTCTACTAAGAGTGCGGTCTACGATCGCTAGAAAGGAGAGGAATATGCGCGTTAATCGTAAGCTCATGACTCGTATTGTCATTCATGCCATTTTGATTCTGACCTTGATTGTGGTTGCCTTTCCAGTTTACTACGGATTAATTATGGCCACCCACACTCATCAGGACGCCTATGCCTTTCCTCCGAAACTCTTACCGGGAAAGCAATTATTCAGCAACATTAAAGAAGCTTGGCAACGGGTACAAATGGCTACCCTGCTAAAAAACAGTCTGATTATTGCCATCAGCGTATCTCTTGGCAAGATCACCTTTTCTATCCTTGCTGCCTTCGCCTTTACCCACTTCAAGTTTAAGGGTAGTTGGTTCTTATTCCCCTTAGCCATGGTTACCCAGATGATGCCTTTGCCAGCTCGGGTAATCCCCTTGTATCGCATGATGGCCCAACTAGGGTGGCTGAATACCTATTGGGCTTTAACCGTTCCCTATTTAGCCAGTACCACTGGGATCATTCTCTTTCGGCAGTTTTATATGACGGTGCCGGCTGAATTGGCCGATGCAGCTAGGGTTGATGGGGCAACCCCTATGCAGTATTTGCGCAAGATTTTACTACCCCTTTCTTGGACAAATGTGGCCGCTTTGTTAGTTATCGAGTTCGTTTATATGTGGAACGAATATTTATGGCCTAACATTGCCATTACCGCTTCTGATATGCGGGTGGCCCAAATGGGCCTGCGGATGCTGTACACCTCGGAGCGAGGCGTTGCAGAGTGGAATATCATTATGGCCGGTACCTTAATCATCATGCTTCCACCCTTAATCATCTTGATTCTTTTTAGGAAGCAGTTCTCCGAAGGCATTGCCATGCAAACAACTAAATAAAGTGCTAAAAAGGTCGGCTCTTCCACTTAGGAGGATCCGACCTTTGCACGTCATCGATGAAGATAGTTTGTGGGCTAGATTAAAAACGAAATAGCTCGCACGATTTCAAAGTAATCGTTGGTTTCGAACACGATATTCTTAGGAGATATCTGTTTGGCACCGGGGTAGAACGATTTTCTATAGGCATGGCCATGGAAGTTGTAACTGATTTCTAAGCTAAACTTTTCGGGTAATTCTATCTTATTTAAACTTAGATCACCAGTTAAGACCTCCTCCATTCCGGTTTTGATAAGTTCTACCGCTTGATGTGGATGAATACTCTTGGTAGCCGAACCTAAGCCTTCGAAGGTGGCGACTGTAGCAATGTGATCATTCAGATTTTTGGCCTCGGCACAAATTCCCTGATCCCCGCTCAAGAATGCTACTGGAACCCCAAGGTAAGCTGCAATATAGGCGTGTAAGCGAAATTCGCTCAAAACTTCTCCATTTAGTT
>JAAZLQ010000215.1 GCA_012799255.1 Bacillota bacterium | reverse complement strand
GTTTCATGTAGATCCTCCTCGTAGAACATTGCGAGCTATGTAAGAATACGACATGGCATCTGTGTTACCTTCCCCTAGAATGCCCTTTGTGATAAACTAGAGGCGAGGTGATCCAGATGGATAAACCCTCGACTTTTACAGTAGAAAAGTAAAAATGCCTCTGTAACACCGATGAATTGGTGCTTACAGAGGCATCACTGTTTTCACAACGTGTTGTATATTCTAAAACTCCTTTTTCGAGTCCGCAACCAGTTGCCTTAGGCCTCCGCTTGTGAGGAAACGGCGGTTCAAGGTCAGGTTTAGGGCTTCCGCTATGTCCTCAAGAATTGTGTCGTAGTAAGTAACTTTGTAGACGTTGTCTGTCACATGACAAGCCTGATATTTCTTGAGCGCCTTAATGATCTGCTCAGGCGAATACTTGTTATTCAACCTCTTACCCAATAGCCTAAGGATGAGCAGGGCAATGAAACAGGTGAGAAAGTGCGCATGGATTCGTTGTTTGAGTGATAGTTCAACGGGGCGCGTTCGAAGATCCGTTTTGGTAATTCTAAAACTATGTTCAATTTCCCACAGCCCGTGGTACGCCTTGACAACATCAAGGGGCGGCATTTTAATTTCGCTGGTGATGATTGCGTAGTAACCGTCAAACTTCTCGTCTTCCGCAATTTTTTCAAGGTCAAGATAGGGTTTTTTCTTGGAATTCAAACATTCCCCAGTTTTCGGGTCATATTCGATGTTCTTGACGTAACGCAAGGCGCCTTGAGCGTCTTTTTTGTTGTACCGGGAGGGCTGCGCGATGATACTCTGGGCTTTTTCCAAGACCGCGGCCCGTTTATGTCTTTGGCGCCGGGCGTAAAGTTCGTTGTAGCATACGATCTGCCGGACGTCTATCGGGATCTTGCGCTTTTTGTCATCGTCGTGGGTTACCCAAAACAACTGAGGATAAGGCCTTGATTTCATGAAAAAGGCGGGTGGCTCGCCCTCTTCGTGTTCGGCCCAGGCATCAATCTGCTTGACAACCCCTCTTACATCCTTGTATCCGCTTTGGTCCAGGACGTATTCCCGTAACTCCTGGTCAGCACCGCGTATTCTTTGCGAAAAGATGAAGCCATCTCCTTTGGCCATGAGAAACGCTACGTTATCCCCGCTGTTCAGCGCCTTATCAGCCACTGTAATGATCCTGCCCAGGCCATAGGACTTGCGTGTTTCCTGCACAAGGGGCATAAATGTCTGGCTATCGTGCGTATTACCCTCGAAGAGACGATAGGTAATCGGAATGGCATCTTCATCAAGTAGTAGACCCATCTGAACAAGAGGCTTACGGCTGTTGCTTTTGCAAGGGCCCTTTCGCCTGAAATCATCCTCTTGGTCAATTTCAAAAAAGAAATTAGTTACATCGTAGAAAACAAACCTGGTTCGGCGCCGATAGCGGATCCGAACTTGTTCGTGTAAATGAACCAAAAGGTCTTCTTTGAATTCGTTAAAGTAGTCCAATGCGCGATAAACATCGTACCCATCGCAGTTGTAGGAACCGGCTATGTTTTCCTTTTGTGCAAAACTATGCCTTTTGGATCCTGGGGATAATATGCGTGTGTAAACTAGGAGCTGCATCACATCGTTTAAGGAATAGTCCATGGCCCGGCTTCTTTGACGGTTGATCAGGAATTGGTTTAATTTCAGTTCATGATAAATCGCACTCAATGGAAGGTGTCCCATCAGTTTCAAACTGTTCTCGTTGATTTCCAGGGTTTCATCGGCATAAACAGACCCCAGGGGTATTTCTTTTTTGCTTTCTTCCTCCTGCATCTCTAGAGTACGTACTCTGGCGACTTCCTTGAAATGCGCGATGGGATCTTCGTAAAGATGCTCGTATTCATCCACAAACCCCAACCGTTCAATCACCCTGTGTTTGATCTTTTTAGTCACCGGATCTCTAAAACCGTGGACTATGCTGATGTTGATACGGCCGTTTTTTTGCTTAATCTGCTTGAGAAACATTTTTACACCTCCGTCCTATCCCTATTTTACCATATTTTACAACCGTTTACAACTATAAAATGTATTAAATTTGACACAAAAAAACCGCCAAGAGTGGCGTTCCAATGGGTAAAATTAGCATCCTCAATTCCTAGTCAACTGTAAAAGTACCGGAAACATGCCTAAGGTATTGACTCGTTGGGCTTCTTTATGAATGATCTCTTCTAGGTTCAGACCCAGGGAGTTGCACAGACCTGTGAGGTAAAACAGGTTCTGCCCTACCTCAGCTTCCAAGACTTC
>JAAZLQ010000392.1 GCA_012799255.1 Bacillota bacterium | reverse complement strand
CGATGTGGGCAAACAAGATGATAGAAGACGCTTGAAGAAGGGAAAAGGAGCTCACTTTCCACCAAGTAGTTTCGCGATCCAACAGGCGCAGAACGACAAATGTCTGGAGGCCTGTAAAAACGAGACAGAACAGCACTTCCGAATACAACATTACGTCAAATTCCTCCTAATGTGCAAGCGTTACCAAGAGCATTCGACGCAAATGTACAAACACCTACTCAAAATGGACTCAAAACCACTATTTTTCTTGTTAAATTTGCAACTTACCTCCGAACTGGGTGTTTATGGTCCGAAAAACGTAAGTTCATCGCTGGCCCAGTTCTTCATTGAGCAGACGCAAGAACTCCTTTTGTGCTGAGGGATCGGTAAAGTACACCTGGGCTCCATTTGCACTTCCTCCTCCTCGGCCTCCAAGGGGGTGTGCCTTGCCTTTGATCAGTTGTCCAAGATGTAGCTTGTCCTGCAGGTTGTGTGCCAGGATTACACGCTCGCCCGCGCTGACGATCACAACTCCGGTCGCCAAGTCCATAATAGAACGGGCTAACTGTTGTGCCTCTTCGACAGTCGCTTGTGGAGCTTCAACGTAAAACGGACTTTGACTCGTGGCTACGATGCTCTTGGCTTGGTGAGCAGCGAGTTCGCTCTTCAGTTCCGCCACTCGGCGCTCGAGTTCTTGCCTGCGTTCAATTTCCTGGGTTAATCTATCATAGAGTTCTGTTTCGGGAACGGAGAGCAGACTCCCTAAGCTCCCGCAGATGGTTTGCTTGCGTGCATAGTCCCGCAGAGCGCGGTTTCCGCACAGAAAATAGACGCGGACCATTCCCTTGTACTTTTCCCACTTGCTGATTTTCAAGAGACCAATCTGACTCGTCGCCGTTACATGGGTTCCTGAACATGGAGAATAGTCTAATCCCTGGATTTCCACAATGCGCAGATCGCCTGCGATATCCGGAACTTTGCGAAGTGGCACCTTCGAGTATTCGTCAGGGTGTCGCGTATAGGTGAGAACAGGGAGGTTGGAAAAGATAACGTGGTTGGCCCTGTCTTCAACGGCAATCTGCTCCTTAGTCGATAGCGAAGACGCAGAAATATCGATACTACAGTACTCTTCACCCAGGTGGAAACTCTCCGTGCGGTAGCCGTACTCGTCGTGGAAGACAGCTGAGAGAAGGTGCTGCCCACTATGCTGTTGCATATGGTCGAGGCGACGGGCCCAGTCGAGTTGGCAGAATGCGTCGTCTCCCTGCAGAGGCTGCTCTAGAACATGAACGACAACGTCATCTTGTTCAAACACGTCCAAGATTGGCACTCCATTGATCAGACCTCCATCATGGGGCTGCCCTCCACCAGTAGGATAAAAAATGGTCTCTTCCAGTACAACGAAGCTGTGGCCCTTTTCCTGTTTTTGGGATAGTATCTTGGTGCGGAGTTCCTGTAACCATGGATCGGAATAGTAGAGTTTAGCGATTTGAATCACTCACTTTCTGTTAGAACGTCTTGGTTGTAGCTGTCCTTTTGTACAGACCGAGCTTTGTGAAAACATAGGGAGCACCGCAACTAGCCCACAGTCCTATGCATCCATAGCGGACTACATAGTCGAGTCCCGCGGGCAACCAGCTCACAAGAGGCTTCAGTACAATGCGCAAGGCAAAAAGAGCGGCTAGGCCCAGAATGAGTTTAATGGCGTTTTGCACAAGGGTTGCATCT